>JACQAI010000199.1 GCA_016195115.1 Pseudomonadota bacterium | reverse complement strand
GGTGTTGTCCTTCAGCGAGGCCGGCGGCACGACATAATCCGTATGGCCGCCGGGCGCTGCATAGTCCGACAGCCGCAGCGTGAACTCGATCGGCGCGACCAGCGCCGGCGTCGGCACGTAGCCGAAGGCGTTCTGCGGCATCAAGGCGACATCGACCATGTACGTGATGCCGCCGCCCGGCCAGACATAGACCGGTGCCCCACCGCTCGTCACGCGCGTGAGCGCGTCCTTGACCGACCTTGTCAGGCGCACCGGGTTCTCGGTGACGCCGGCGCGCAAACTACCGCCGGCGCCGGCCATGAACAGCACCGAGGCGAGCGCCGGCTCGCAGTTCTCGCCGATGCGCTCGACCACGGCGACCAACGGCGCCGGCATCGGCTGCGGCACGGGCGTAAGCTTGTCGTCGAGCACGAAGTAGGCGGCGTCCTCGCCGGTGGTCGAGACCATCAACAGGCGCAGGCCGGGCCGCGCGGTCTTGGCATCGATGCGCTCGATGATGGTCAGCGGATCGGTGATGTCGGTGCCGCCCCAGCCGGTGCCCGGCTCGGCGACCTGGAAGTAACGGCCCGGGGTCGAGCGCCGGCCGCGCACCCGGATGCCGGCCGGCGCCATGTCGAGGAAGCGCCCGGCCTGGTGCTCGGTCAGCACCCCGGTGATGTGATCGTCCACGACGATCACCTCATCGACATGCCCCAGCCACTGCTTGGCGAACATGCCGATGGTCGCCGAGCCGCAGCCGACGCGCATGCGCTGCTCGCGCACGCCGTTGATCAGCGGCGGCTGGCCGGCCTGGATCGTCAGGCTGGCGCCGCCGTCGACCGTGAGCGCGACCGCCTGCTTGTTGCACAGCGCCAGCATGGCGGCGCACGTCACCGTGCCCTCCTTCTTGGAGCCGCCGGTCAGATGGCGCACGCCGCCGAGCGACAGCATCTGCGAGCCGTACTCCGCGGTCGTCACGTGACCGACCTGCTCGCCGTCGGCGCGCACCGCCGCCTGCTCGGGCCAGACATAGCGGTCGGTGTCGATCTTCACCTTGATGCCGCAGTAGCTGAAGATGCCCTCGGTCACCACCGTCACCATGTCGACGCCCTGGTGGGTCGACGCGACGATGAAGGGCGCCGGCTTGTAGTCGGGATAGGTGGTGCCCGAGCCGATGCCGGTGACGAACACCGGCGCCGAGCCGACCAGCGAGCCGTCCCAGTCGCCGTCCTTGAGGAACGGCACCACCGCCTTGTGATCGGCCGCCTGCGCCGTCAGGACGATGGGATCAAGTCTCGTCAGCTTGCCGTCGACATTGCCGTAGCGGTCGCACGCCCCGGTCTTGCCGTCACGGATGCGGCACAGCACCGGACACGCATCGCAGACGACGATGTCGTCTTTGGCGGCGGGTTCAGTCATGGCCAACCCTCGCCCCCTCCTCACTCGTCATCCTCGCGCTAGGCGCGAGGACCCACGCCTGAGGCGCGTGACGGCCATTGCCTGACGATCTAGATCGTCCTGCGGCCACTCGGCAACTCCCAAGGCGTGGATCCTCGCGCCTGGCGCGAGGATGACGATTGGAGAGGTGGCAGCATCGAGCGCGCATCATGCGTAGCCCTTCGCGAGGAGGGCCGCACGCACGCGATCCGGAGTCGCCGGCACCTTGTGCAGGCGTATGCCGGTGGCGTGGTGGATGGCGTTGAGGATCGCGGGCGCGGTCGGGATCAAGGCGGGCTCGCCGATGCCCTTGGCGCCGAACGGCCCGAGCGGCTCGGCAGCCTCGACCAGAATGGTGGTGATCGGCGGCACGTCGCCGATGGTCGGGATGAGATAGTCGTGCAGGTTCTCGGTGCGGCCGGGCAGGAACTCCTCCATCAGCGCCAGGCCGAGGCCTTGCGCGATGCCGCCGTGGATCTGGCCCTCGACCTGCTGCGGGTTGACCGCGCGTCCGACGTCGTGCGCCGCGATGATGTGCAGAGCCTTGACCGTCCCCAGCGCGACGTCGACCGCAACCTCGGCGAGCTGCGCGGCAAAGCCATAGGTCGCATAGGGCACGCCCTGGCCGTCGCCGTCGAGCGGTGTGGTCGGCGGATCGAAGCTTCCCTCGCCGTTGACCACGTCGCCGCGCACGTCGGTCGGCAACCGGCTGAGATCGACGCGATGGTCGCCAACCACCGCGGTGTCGTCCTCGAGCGTGACGCGCGCCTCTTCGCCGGCGTTGGCGAGACGCAGCAGCTTGCCGCGCAGCGCCGCAGCGGCGAGCACCGTCGCGCGCCCGGAAACAAACGTCTGGCGCGACGCCGAGGTCTTGCCGGCGTCCAAGGTCAGATCGGTGTCGCCGAGCACCAGGTCGATGCGATCCATCGGCACCCCCAGCGCGTCGGCGGTGATCTGGACCAGGATGGTGTTGGAGCCCTGGCCGATGTCGACCGCGCCGTTGTAGAGCGTGATGCGGCCATTGGGCTTGAGGCCGATCCGCATCGCCGACGGGTTGGCGAGCGCGGTGTTGCCGATGCCGTACCACATGCAGGCGAGCCCGGCGCCGTAGCGCAAGGTCGCCGGTGCCGCGGCGTTGCGCCGCGCCGCGGCGCCGCGCGCGGTGCGCCAGTGCGGCGCCAGCGCCTCGAGGCAGGCGACCAGCCGGGCCGCAGCGCGTTCTTCAAGCGGATGTCGAGCGGATCGATGCCGAGTTTCTCCGCGACCTCGTCCAAGAGTTGCTCCTGCGCGATCGCGGCCTGCGGCACGCCGAAGCCGCGGAACGCGCCCGCCGGCGTCTCGGTGGTGTAGATCGCGCGGGTCAGCGCGCGCACGTGCGGCACGCGATAGGGCCCGGTCGCGTGCACCGGCACGCGGTTGGCCACGGTCGGGCCCCACGACGCATACGCCCCGGTGTTGAAGTCGCCGC
This sequence comes from Pseudomonadota bacterium, assembly GCA_016195115.1. Taxonomy (GTDB): domain Bacteria; phylum Pseudomonadota; class Alphaproteobacteria; order Elsterales; family Elsteraceae; genus JACQAI01. The sequence continues at coordinate 834 of JACQAI010000199.1, read as the reverse complement.
GGAAATCGAGCGCCAGCAGGGTGCCGTCCCGCGCGGCAGCGAGCTTGGCCCAGACCCGCGCCGGATGGCGCTTGGTCGACGCCGCCATCGACTCGGGCCGGGTGAACACGCAGCGCACCGGGCGCTTCAACAGCCACGCCGCGGTGGCGACCAGCGGATGCAAGGTCAGGTCGAGCTTGCCGCCGAAGCCGCCGCCGGTCGCGCTCGGGATGACGCGCACCTGCGCGGGCGCCAGCCCCATGACGTAGGCGAGCTCGTCGCGCTGCATATACGGCGACTGGGTGCACACCGTGAGCTCGATGCGGTCGCCGACGCGGCGCGCCCAGCCGGCCTCGGGCTCGATGTAGGCGTGCTCGACGAAGCTGGTCTCGAACGTGCCCTCGGCGACCGCCGCGGCGTCGGGCCAGGCGTCGTCGATCGCGCCCGTGACGACGCGGCCGCGGGTCAGCACGTTGTCGGGCCGCGCGTCGTGCAACACCGCCGCGCCCGCCGTAAGCGCGGCGTCGATGCCAGCGAGCGGCGGAAGAATCTCCCAGGCGATCGGCAGATCGCTATCGCGGATCCTCGTGACGGTCGCTTCGTCGCCGACCAGCGCCAGCACCGCCTCGCCGCGATAGCGCACACAACCCTCGGCGAGCGCCGGCTGGTCGCGCGTGTCCTCGAAGATGCCGAAGCGGTTGGGGCCCGGGATGTCGGTGGCGGTCAGCACTTTCGCCAGGCCGGGGAAGCGCGCGTGCAGCGGCGCGAGATCGCCGATGGCGAAGCGCGCATGGGCATGCGGCGAGCGCACCGCGCGCAGCCACAAACTGTCGGCCGGCGCGCGATCGGCGCCGT
>JACQAI010000126.1 GCA_016195115.1 Pseudomonadota bacterium | reverse complement strand
GTGCTCGCGATGGCCGAGCAGGGCGGTTACGCCGAGACCGCGATCGTCGGCGAATCCAATTGCTACCGCCTGCCGGCGTCGATGTCGTCGATCGACGCCGCGGCGATGGCGGTGGTCTACGACACCGCGTGGTTTGCGCTGCGCGACCGCGCGCGCTTCAAGCCGGGCGAGACCGTTCTGGTGCTCGGCGCCTCGGGCGCGGTCGGCCTCGCCGCGGTGCAGCTCGCCAAGGCGATGGGCGCCAAGGTGCTGGCCGGCCTGGCGTCGCCGGAAAAGTTCGACCTCGCGCGTGCGGCCGGCGCCGACGCCGTGATTGACCTGTCGCGGGCCGACTTGCGCGACAGCCTGCGCGCCGAGGTCCACGACGTCACCGGCGGCAATGGCGCCGACATCATCCTCGATCCGCTCGGCGGCGACGTGTTCGACGCCGCGCTGCGCGCGCTGGCGTGGCGCGGCCGGCTGGTCGTGATCGGCTTCGCGGCCGGCCGCATCCCGTCGCTCAGGGCGAACTACCTGTTGCTCAAGAACATCGAGGTCAGCGGCCTGCAGGTCAGCGACTACCGCAAGAAGACGCCCGACCAGATGGCCGCCTGCTTCTCCGAGCTGTTCGCCTACTACGAGGCCGGCAAGATCAAGCCGGCCGTGATGGCGACGTTCCCGCTCGAGCGCTACGCCGACGCGTTGCGTCTCATCGAGACGCGCCAGGCGCGCGGCCGCGTCGTGCTAACCACGGGCGGCTGAGCCGCGCAGCACGAACGCGGCGGCGGCGAGCTGTGCCGCGATGCACAGCGCCAGCGCCGGGGCGTAGCCGCCGGCGAGATCGTGGACGACGCCGAGCAGCGCCGGGGCGAACGCGAAGGTGAACTGGGCAATCGCATTGGCCAGCCCGACCACGGTGCCGAAGGCGTGCGCCGGGAACTCGCGCTGCACGATCAGGGCCGGGAAGGTGATGACGTTGCCGACCGACAGGCCGAACAGGATCGCGCCGCCGTAGAGCACCGCCGGCGCGTCGGGCCACAGGAGCATGGCGGCAATACCGACCGCCTGGCTCGCGACCGAGAGCGCCGCGGCGCGGCGCTGGTTCATGCGATCGATCACGAAGCCGAAGGCGATGCGGCCGAGCATCGCGGCGAGGCTGGCGGCGGCGACCGCACTGGCGGCGCCGGTGGCGCCGAGGCGCGGCGTCAGGAACGCGACCATGTGGACGATGAAGCCGACCTGGGCGACCAGCGCCAAAGCATAGAACGCTGCGACCGTGCGGAACCGCGGGCTCGCCAGCGCCGCGTGCCGGCCGAACGCCGGCACTGGGCGCGCGCCGGTAGCGCGCCCCGCCTGGGACGGCGCGCCGCCGAGGCCGAACAGCACCGTCGGGATTAGGATCGCTAGTAATCCCGCCGCGACGATCTCGACCGCGGTCGGCAGATCGTAACGTTGGGCCAGGTGGACGAGCGCCGGCGCCACCGTGAAGCCGGCGGCGCTGGCGCCGTTGAGCGCCAGGCTGATCGCCAGGCCGCGGCGGCGGTCGAACCACTGCGCCAACGTGTTGGTGATCGTCGTGCTCGAGGTCGTCGCCCAGCCCGCCGCCATCACGAGATTGGCGGCGTAGAGCTGCCACGGTGCGGTTGCGCGCGACAACGCGAGCGCGCCCGCCGCCAGCACCAGCGCGCCGCCGATGATCACCGCGCGCGGGCCGCACCGTTCGATCAGATCCGGCGTCAGCGCGATCAGCACCGCGCCGGCGAGGTAGTAGGTCGTGGTCGCCGAGGCGATCAGCGAGGTCGACCAGCCTTGGCTCGCCTGCAGCGCGGCGAGGAACACCGACTGGCCGTAGAAGCCGAAGCCCCACGCCACCACTGCCGAGCAGAAGCACGCCAGTACCGCCGGCCACGCAAAGCGCCGGCCGAGCTCGATCGAGTCACTCAACGCGGTCATGACGAACCGAAAGGGTCACCGCGTGACGTGCGCCGACACCGCGAGCCAGGTGCCGGCGCGGCGCGCCCAGACGTCGGTGTAGCGGCCGTGGCGCTGCTCGCCGCCGGCGGTCTGGTAGTGCGTGCGCGCGTGGATCAGCGCGACGTCGCCGAGGATGCGGATGCGCACGTCGTCGATCGCGAGACCGCTGATCGTCACCGGCCGCGCGGTCTGCTCGAGGAACTGCGCCTTGTCAAGCAGCGTGCCGTCGGGATTCGAGCACAGGAAGTCGTCGGCCAGGATCTCCCGGAAGCGCTGCACGTCGCCGTGCTGGACCGAGCGGATGTAGTCGTCGTTGAGCTTGGCCAGGATGGCGTGGTCGCTGTGCGCGGCGGCGGTGTCCATGGCTGCCTCCATCCAGATCGTGGGGCCCAATCTGGTCCGTGCCACGGGCTTTGACAAACCAGGATTCTTGCAGCGTCGGAATAGCCTGCCTAACCTGACGCCATGGTCCAGACCCTGCCGCCGCTGCCGGCGCTGCGCGCCTTCGTGGTCGCGGCGCACCATCTCAGCTTCAAGCAGGCGGCGAGCGAGCTCAACGTCACCCCGGGCGCGATCAGCCAGCAGATCAAGGCGCTCGAGCAGGCGCTC
>JACQAI010000125.1 GCA_016195115.1 Pseudomonadota bacterium | reverse complement strand
TCGAGCCCGTTGCACTCGACGATGTAGAAGCCGAGCAGCTGCTCCTTGGTCTCGGCGAACGGGCCGTCGAGCACGATGGCGGGCTCGCGATCCTTGCGCAGGGTGGTCGCCGCCGTGGTCGGCATCAGGCGCGCCACCGGGCCGAGCTTGCCGGCCTTGGCCAGGCGATCCTGCACGACCGCGAGCTTGGCCATGACGGCGTCGTCCTCCGCCTTGCTCCAGGCGCCGACCGCGTGTTCGTCATTGTAGCACAGGATGGCGTAGCGCATCGGCAACGGTCCTCGTGGCTGTCTCGGACTTAGGACGAACGACTATGCCGGGCGCCGACAGGTGCCGGCAGAAAAACCCCAACCCGCCTCAGATCGACAGACGCTTGAAGATGCGCTCCGGGATCAGGCGGATGATCAGCATGATGAGGGCCCAGAACGCCGGGGTGTAGATGACCTCGCGGCCCTTGAGCGCGGCGTTGAGGCAAGCGCGCGCGGCGGCCTCGGGCGAGGCGACCAGAAACATCCCGGGCAGGCCCCAGGTCATCGCGGTGTCGAGAAAACCGGGTTTGACCGTGGTGACCAGCACGCCGGAGCGGAACAACCGGTTGCGCAGGCCGGCGGTGAACACCGCCAGGCCGGCCTTGGCCGAGCCGTAGACGTAGTTCTTGAGCCGGCCGCGGTCGCCCGCGACCGAGCCGAGCACCACGACGTGACCGCGCCGGCCGGCTTCGAGCAGCGGCGCCAGGCCGAGCAGCACGCCAACCGCCCCCGTGTAGGTCGCCTCGATAGTCGCGGTGGCGAGCGCCGGGTCGGCCTCCATCGCGGCCGTAAGGTCGGCGGCGCTGCGCCCGAGATCGTCGTGGTCGCGGCCGGCGAGCAGCACTGCGGCACCAGACTCGGCAACCAAGCGCGCGAACGCGCGCGCCACCGACGATGAGGCGCCGAGCACCAGCCACGTGCGGCCGTTGAGATCGGTCATGCCGCGCGGTCGATTTGGCTCGCCAGCGGCGGCTTGAGGAGCAGGCGGCGCGCCATGTCGGAGGTGAAGCGGCTCTTGGGATCGACCGTCTCGAGCACGCGGCGAAACTCCGACAGCCGCGGGTACATGCGCTGGAAGCCGGCCGGCGACACCAGCGCGTCCTTGGCGAGATAGATGCGGCCGCCGTGGTCGAGCGTGATGTGCTCGAGCCGGCCGAACAAATCCGGCGTGTCGGCGCGCCGCGGCAGGTCGAGCGCGAGCGTGAAACCGCGGGTCGGAAACGACAGCATCCCGCGGCCTTCGCCGCCCAGGGTCTTGAGCACCGCCAGGAACGACGCCTTGCGCGCGCCGGTGATCGCCTCGAGCAGGGCGCGGATGCCGCGCTCGGCCTGGCCGTCGGGAATCACGCACTGGAACTGATGGAAGCCGCGCTTGCCGTAGATGCGGTTCCAGTCCAACAGGCTGTCGAGCGGGTAGAGGAATTGCTCGACCGGCACGCGCCGGCTGCGGCCGCGGCCCGGAACGCGCCGATAGTACGCGGCATTGAACAGCCGCACGCTCAGCGGATTGAGCGCGAAGCTGGGGAAGTCGAGCGGCACGCGACGGTGTTTCAGCGCCGTCGCCGGCAGGTCGTTGGGCGCCGGGTCGGCGGTCTCCAGGATGCCGCGGCCGAGCCGGCGGCCACGCGCCAGCGCGTCGATCCAGCCGACCGAGTAGAACGAGGTCGCGCGCGCATCGCTCAGCGCGGTCATGAAATCGTCAAGGTCGACGATGCGGCACTCGAACCTATCGACCGCGTTCGACGGCACCTTCAGGAGCTGAACCGCCAGCGCGGTGATGACGCCGGTCAGGCCCATGCCGCCGATGGTGGCGCGAAACAAGGCTTCATGCTCGGTCGGTGAGATGCGGCGCGTGGTGCCGTCGGCGAGCATCAGGTCGAGCCACAGCACGTGGTCGCCGAACCCGCCGCTGCGGTCGTGGTTCTTGCCGTGGACGTCGTTGGCGACCGCGCCGCCCAGGGTCGCGAAGCCGGTGCCGGGGCTGACCGGGGCCTGCCAGCCGTGCTTGAGGAACAGGTGCAGGACGTCGTTGAACGTCAGGCCCGGCTCGGCGACCAGCACGCCGGTCACGCGATCGAACCCGAGCACGCGGTCGAGCCGCTCGGTCAGCACGACGTGGCCGCCGGCGTTGAGCGCCTGGTCGCCGTAGCTGCGGCCGCCGCCGCGCGCCACCGTGCCGGACTCGACCGTCTTGATCAGCGCCTGGCGCAGCTCGCTCACGCGTTCGGGCCGGAACGCCGCGACCGTGGCCAACGGCGCTCGGCCCCAGCCGCCGAGCACCATCGGCTTGGCCCTCATGGTTGGATGCTCATCGCGCCGGCTCCAGCGCGCCGGCCGGGCCGCGGCCGCGGCGTGCCAGGCGCAGCGAGGCGGGCAGCGCGAGGAAGCCGAGGCCGACCGCGAACCACAAGGTGGTGAGCCGGATCAGCGCCGTCGCGGTGACCGCGACCTGCAGGTCGACGCCGAGCACGCTGAGCAGCGCCAGCATCACGGCCTCGGTGCCGCCGATGCCGCCGGGCAGCATCGCGATCGTGCCGGCGATCATCGCGAAGGTGAACACGAACATGGCCTGCTGGATCGTCACGGCGGCGCCGAGATGGACGAGCAGCTGGTGGAACGCCATGACCTCGGCGAACCAGCCGAGCAGCGCCGCGAGCAGGCCGAGGCCGAACAGTCCGACGGTGAACAGCCGCGCGGTATCGCGGATGGCGATGCGAATGCGCGCGAACAGGCGCGGCGCGCGCCGTCGGAACAGGCCGAACGCCAGGTTGGTCGCACGCAGCAGGATCTTGGGCCGCATCAAGGGCAGGCACAGGAGGCCGAGCAGCGCAGCCGCGACC
>JACQAI010000124.1 GCA_016195115.1 Pseudomonadota bacterium | reverse complement strand
GGCCGCCCCTGACCGGCCAGGCGCTGGACCAGCTTCAAGGCCTGGGAATGCGTGTTCTCGAACTGCACCGAGGCGTTGCGGCCGTCACCGAACACGCGCAGGAACTGCCCGCCTTCCTGGTAGCGCGTTTCGTCGCCTTCGGCGCAGAAGACCAGCTCGATGTGCTGCTTGCTGTCCCACTCGGGCGGCCAGCCGACCAGCGCCATGCCGCCGATCGACCAGTTCAGGGTCTTGAAGCGCCGGCCGTCGACGTCGACCGCGAGCGGCGGGTTGGTGAAACGCTTGAAGCGCCGCTGCTCGCGCTGCACGGCTGCCCGCTCGGGGGCGCTGAAGGCCGCGCGCGGTGCCGTCATGTGATTCTTCGGGACGGCCGCCGCCGCCGCCGACGAGGTCATCATCGCGACCTCGATCTTCTTCTCCGAGACTTCCTTGAAGTCGGGCTCGCCGCCCAGCGCCAAGATGCGCCCGATGTGCTCGCGCGCATCCTTGACCTTGGCGGCGCGGCCAGCAATGTCGTCGACGCGAGCGAGGTCTTGGGCGCGTTCGAGCAGCTGATCGGTGAGCTTCTTGAGGCCCGTGATCTCGATCGTCCGAATCGATTCCTTGAGCTCGTTGAGGAAATCGGCCGGCAGCCGGGCGTCCTTAACCATCGCGCGCACGCGGTCGAAGCGCCGACGCGCCGACTCGATGTCGCCCGTCTTGGCGAAATGTTCCGCCTTCTTCAGTTCCTCGCGGGCGCGGGCCTTCTGCGCCTCGAGGACCTGCTGCATTGCTTCGGTGGTCCGACCAGACATGACGCCCTGGGCCATCGCGAAATCCGTGACTATTGAGGTTGCCGCTCGCCCTATTAATCGTGAGCGACTGCCCTAACGCAACACCAAATGCGTTAACCAAGATGTTCTAGAGCCGTCGCTCTCGCGGCCTGCGCCGCGCGGCTGTCTACCAGGCGTTGACTACCCGCAGGCCGTTCATCCGCCGAACGTGTCGCGCCACTGCTCGATTACTTCCGGGATGCCCTTAACGATGTCCTCGACGCTCGGCCGCACGACCTTGACGTCGCGGAACGGCTTGGCGCCGGCGAGCGGCACGACTTCGGGCCGCAGCGATTCCTGGCGCTGCTTGACCGAGATCTCGGCGTGCTCGGTGCCGAGCAGGAACTCGAGGAACAGGCGCGCTGCGTTGGGATGCGGCGCGTTCGCCATCACGGCCGACGGCGAGATCATCAAGAGCGCGCCGTCGGTCGGATAGACGAGCGCCACCGGATTGCCCTTGTCGGCGCTGAGCAAGGTGGTTGCCGCCGGGCCGGCCGCGACCAAGCTCTCGCCGGCGTTGAGCATCGTCACCGTGTCGTTGATCGAGCGGCCGATGCGCGGCCGGTTCTTCTCGAGCTTGTCGAAGTAGTCCCAGCCGAACTGCTTGCGCATCAGCACGACCCAGGTGCCGACATAGCCGCTGAAGCCGGGATGCCCAACCGAGACCCAGTTCTTCCACTTCGGATCGAGCAGGTCGCGCCAGGTCTTGGGCGCATCCTCCGCCTTGACCTTCTGGGTGTTGTAGGTGATCAGCACCAGCCCCGCGCCGGTCGGATGATAGACGCCGTCCTTGTCGAAATTCTGGAACTCGGGGCTGACCTTGGCGGCGTTCTCCGGCATGTAGCGCGCCAGCTTGCCCTGCGCCTTCAGGGCCTCGTCGTGGCCGACGTCGGTCGAGCTGAAGACGTCGCAGATCGCCTGGTTGTTCTTGATGTCCTGAACCAGCCGCTGGTAGGCGACCTGGGCGGTGACGCGCACCACCACGACCTGGATGCCGGGATACTTCGCCGTGAAGCCGCGTCCGACCGCCTCGGCGGTTTCGCCATCGGTATGCGAGGTGTACCAGGTCAGCGTGCCTTCCTTGCGCGCCGCCGCTTCAAGCGACTTCATGTCGGCGCGCGCCGGGTCGGCGATCGCGGTGCTGGCGGCGAGCAGCAGCAAGGCCGCCCCAACTCGGCTGATGGCGCGCGGCATGTCCCCTCCTGCGGATTGCGGGTCGCGCGGCGGTCTATTCGGCGGCGGCCGGCTTCGGCGCCTGGCGCCGCGCCAGGATCTCGCGGGCGCGCGCCAGCGCTGCAGCTCGTCGACCCCCTTCGACTTGAGCGGCCGCGCCGCGCCCGCCGGATTGAGGATGAAGGCGCCCGGCTGGCCGACGCCGCCGCCCGCGGCGCCCTGGACCGGGAAGCGTTGGCGATCGCCGTAGCGCGAGAACACGGTCTTGTCGGTCAAGACCTCGACGTCGCGGGCGAGTGCGAGGGCGCCCCGATAGGTACCGGGGCCGCCGGTGTCGGGTACCAGCTCGTAGCAATGCACGCGCACCGGATATTCGTGCTCGATCATCTCGGTCGGCGTGTTCATGAAGCGCGCCAGATGGGTGTCCTGGGCGTCGCGCCCGTCCTTCATCGGCCGCGCGCCCGAGCCGCCGCCGAAGATGTCGTTGTAGACGAACGTCCGACCGGTCTCCGGATCCGTGCCAACGAACGCGACGTGGCTGATCTGGGCATGCGACGGCGCCATGATCTGGCCGGGCAGCATCTTGCCGACCGCCATCAGCGTCGCCTCCTGGACCTTGAGCGACACGTTGGTGCGCGCCGACACGCCGGCCGGACGTTTCGGATCCACGACAGAGCCGTGGCGTGTCTTGATGTCGATGATCGAGAAGCAGCCGTGATTGGGCGCGACGCGGTGATCGAGCGCGATCACGAACACGTACTGCACCGCGGCCAAGGTGGTCGCCAGGGGACAGTTGACGTTGCCGGCGACCTGGTCGCCGCATTCGGTCAAGTCGACGGTGAGCTTGTCGCCCTGCTTGATTACCGTGACCTTGATCGGGATCGCGTGGTCCGTGATGCCGTCGTCGTCGACCACGTCCTCGCCGGTGAACACGCCGTCGGGCAGTTTTTGGAGGCCGGCGCGCAACCGCTGCTCGGTCTCTTGGATCAGGAGCCCCGCCGAGCGCTCGATGACCTCGAGCCCGAAGCGCTCGATCACCTCGAGATAGCGCCTGACCCCGGTGAAGCACGCCGCCGCCTGGGCGCGGATGTCGCCCAGGGTCTTGTGCGGTACGCGGATGTTCGACTCGATCAGGTCGAACAAATCGGGATTCTCTTGGCCGGCGATGTAGAGCTTGCCGAATGGGAAGCACAAGCCCTCGGAGAAGATGTCGCGCAGGCCGCCGGCGACGCCGCCGGGCGACGCGCCGCCGAGATCGGAATGGTGCGCGACCGCGCCGACATACCCGATCAGCGCGCCGTCGCGGAACACCGGCGCCAGCATCGCGACATCCATCAGATGCTGGCCGCCGCGATAGGGATCGTTGGCGATCAAGAGGTCGCCGGGTGCAACGGGCCGGCGTGCCATCGCCTTTAAGGCCTCGGTCATGGTCAGGGTCGAGCCGGCGAGCAGCATCGGTGCGTGGTTCGACTGCACGACCACGCGGCCGTGGCGGTCGTAGAGCGCGCACGATAGGTCCTGGACCTCCTTGATCACGGTCGAGCGCGCCGTGCGCATCAAGGTCGAGGCCATGTCGTCGGCGACCAGCTCGAGCGCGAAGCGCACGACCTGGGACTGGATTTTGGCTTCGGCGTCGATGGCGGTGATCGCTTGATCCATAGCTGTATGGTCCCGCACTCAGCGCCGGATGTCGAGATTGAGGTAGGCGTCGACCGCCGCGCTCCAACCCGGCGGCACCAGCGCGCTCGAGCCCTCGCCCTCGATCACCGCCGGCCCCAAGATCGCGGCGCCCGGTGCCAGCAGGCGGCGATCGTGCACGGCGGCGTCGCGCCAGCCGGCCACGCCGGTGAAGAAGACCGGGCGTGTCGCCGGCGCACCCGGCGCGATGGCCGGCGGCTGGGGTGCCGGATAGTCGGTCTCGGGGCCCTCGGCGGCGACCCGGACCAGCACCAGCTCGATCGCTTCGGCGTCGCTGCGATAGGCGTAGCGGCGCTCGTGCAAGGCATGGAACGCCGCGACCAGCGCAGCGGGCGTCGAGTCGGGCAGGGCGCCGGCGAACGGCCGGCCGAGATCGACCGCCAAGTCGTAGGACTGGCCGGCGTAGCGCATGTGCGCCTGCCAGCGCGTGACGACGGTGCCGAGATCGGCGCCGGCTTCGGCAAGCTTCGCGCGGGCCTCGCGGTCGAGCTCGGCGAGCACGGCGGTCAGCCGCGCCGCCGGCAGCTCGCTCGCGACCGCCTGGACCATGCGCGAGACCTCCCAGCGCAGCGGCGACAGGATCAGGCCGACCGCCGAGAAGTTGCCGGCGAGATAGGGCACGATGGCGCGCCGCATGCCCATCGCCTCGGCGAGCTCGACGCCATGGGTCGGTCCGGCGCCGCCGTAGACGAACAGCGGCAGGGCGCGGATGTCCAAGCCCTTCTCGAGCGTGTTGGCGGAGATCATCTTGACCATGCGGGCCTGGATGACGCGCAGCACGCCGGCCGCGGCGTCCGCGGGGCTCAAGCCGAGCGGCACGGCGATGAAGCGCTCGAGCGCGCGCGTCGCGGCCGTCAGGTCGAGCGCCAGGCCGCCGCGGCCGCCGAACTGGCCGCTCAGCCGGCCGAGCAGCAGGTCGGCATCGGTGATGGTCGGGCGCGCGCCGCCGCGGCCGTAGCACGCCGGGCCGGGCTCGGAGCCCGCCGACTCGCGGTCGACCTGGATGTAGCCCAGCGCGTCGACCAGCGCGATCGAGCCGCCGCCGGCGGCGACCGCGGCGACGTCGATCATCGGCGTGCGGATCGGAAACCCGGCGACCTTGCTCTCGTACTTCTGCACCGAGCGGCCGTTCGCGACCACGCCGATGTCGAGGCTGGTGCCGCCCATGTCGATGGTCACCAAGTCGGGCGCACCGATGGCGCGGCCGAGATTGGCCGCCGCGAGCACGCCGGCCGACGGCCCGGAATTCACCAGGGTGACGGGCTGGCGTGCCGCCAGCGCCGCGGCGGTCAGGCCGCCCGAGGCCATCATGATGCGCACCTGGGCGACGCCGTGGCGGCGCACCTCGCCGTCGAGTCTCGACAGATAGGGCGTCATGATCGGCTTCAGCAGCGCGTCGATCACCGTGGTCGAGGTGCGCTCGAACTCGCGGATCTCGGGCGAGACGGTCGACGACACGGACACGAACGCGCCGGGCAGCACTTCGGCGACGATCTCGGCGGCGCGGGTTTCGTGGACGGGATTCAAGAACGCGAACAGGAAGGCGATCGCCACCGCCGCGACGTCGGCGTCCTTCAATGCCGCCAGGGCCGCACGCAACGCGGCCTCGTCCAAGGGCGTGACGACCTCGCCGTGGGCATCGACGCGCTCGGCGACCTCGAGCCGCAGCGCGCGGTGGATCAGCGGCTGCGGCGTGTCGATGGTGAAGTCGTAGATGCCTTCGGCGGGACGTTGGATGCGGCCGATGTCGAGCACGTCGCGAAAGCCGCGCGTGGTCAGCAGCGCGCCACGCGGCAGCTTGCCCTCGAGCAGCGCGTTGGTCGCCAAGGTGGTCGCATGACTGAGCGCCGCGACCGCGGTTCCGGCATCGACCAGCAGCGCCTTGCCGGCGAGGATGCCTCGGATCGGATCGCGATAGTCGGTCGGCACCTTGGCCGATACCAGGCGCCCGGCGGCGCGGTCGTGCAGCACCACGTCGGTGAAGGTGCCGCCGATATCGACGCCGAGGTACAGCATCATCGTCCTTTGCGCATCGCTCATATCAGGCGGGCGGACCATATCGCCTCGCGCTCGCCGGCGAAACCGCGGAAAGCTGGGTTGGCACCGCCCGGCCGCCTGGGGTATCCCTTAGCCGCGCCGGGACCGTTCAACCCTTGAGATCGCGTGATGTCCATCTACGCCGCGCCGCGCCACGTCGACGACCTGAGCACCTGCACCTTTTACCACGCGATGGATCTGCCGGGCGTCGGCTCGGTGCCGGGCAATTGGGATCTGCGCGGGCGCTTCGAGGACTACACCGCGAACGTCGCGCTTGCGCGCGCGCGCTTTCTCGATATCGGTACGGCCAGCGGCTTCCTCAGCTTCGAGGCCGAGAAGCGCGGCGCCGAAGTCGTCTCGTTCGACTCGGCGAGCCGCGCCTCGCACCATCACGTGCCGTATCGCGAGGTGCGCACCGATCCCGCGACCTACGGCGCGACCGCCGGGGCGGACAACGACGACTACACGGGGCTGCGCAACAGCTATTGGTTGGCGCACCGGCTGCTCGGCTCGCGCGCCCGCTGCTTCTACGGCAATGTCTACGATCTGCCGGCGGAGCTGGGCGAGTTCGACGTCGTTATGGTCGGTCAGATTCTCGGTCATCTGCGCGATCCGCTGGGCGCGCTGACCTCGATCGCGGCGCGCTGCCGCGGCACCATGATCATCACCGACAACATGCTGCAGGTCGAGCAGCCGGTCGCGGCGTTCTCCGGGAACATCAACCAGCCGGTTTCGCCGATCCGGCACGTCGTCTGGTGGCAGCTGTCGCCGGTGTTGATCCGCAATTTCCTCCAGATCCTGGGGTTGGAGTCGGTGTCGTTCGCGATCAACCAATACGCATTCGGCCCACCGGACGGGCCCAAGAACGTCATGGCGCTGAGCACCCTGGCGGCGGTGCGCACCGAACCCGCGGCATGACGCGCGCCGCCCCGCGCACCGATTGATCGGCGCGGCATTTCACGACATAGTCGCCGCCATCTCGATACCTAGGGAGGAAGGGATGACCGGTTTGGGTCGTCG
>JACQAI010000072.1 GCA_016195115.1 Pseudomonadota bacterium | reverse complement strand
TTGGCGCGCTGGCCGGCGGCGCTGCCGATCGTGCTGCCGCTGCCCGACGGCGGCCGCCGGCTGATCCAGCCCATCTTCATCGACGACGTCGCAGCCGCGGTGGTCGCGGCGGTCGAGCGCGCCGACTGCGACGGGCCACCGCTGGTGCTCGCCGGGCCGGCGCCGCTGCGCTACCGCGACCTGATCGCGGCGTGCGCCGACGCGCTCGGCCGGCACGCGCGCGTGCTGCCGGTGCCGCTCGGCCTGCTCGCCGGCGCCGCCGCGCTGGCGGCGCGGCTCGGCATCGCGCTGCCGCTCAACGCCGCCGAGCTGCGCCGCGCCGGCGAGGATAAACGCTTCGACGTCGCGCCGATGATCGCGCGGCTGGGCGTGCGGCCGCGCGACTTCGCCGCCGGGCTTGCGCGCGCGCGGGCGGCGATCGTCAACGGCGCCGGTCGCTGAGCCAGCCACGCGCCAGCAGACCGACCGCCAGCACCAGCCAGACCAGCTCGCGCACGATCCAGGGATGCGTGGTCGAAAAATGCGTCGCGAAGAAGCGCCGGAAGCCGGCGAGCTTGTGGCGCTCGACGGTAAGCGCGCGGGCCTGGCTCGTGCCCTTGACGTGGACACAGCAAAGGCTCGGCACGAAATAGGCGACGCCGCCGCGGCGCGCCAGACGCAGGCAGAAATCGAGATCCTCGACGTGAAGGAAATAAGCCTCGTCCATGCCGCCCAGCGCGTCATAGGTCGCGCGCGGCATCAGCATGAAGGCGCCCGAGATCGCCGGCACCGCGGTCGGGCCCGGCGGCAGCGGCGCGTCGTTGAGATTGAGCCTAGCGAGCGGCAGCAGCCGATCCAGCCGCAGCGCCTCGACCAGGCATTGGCCGGGTGTGCCCGGGTTGCGCCGGCTGCCGCGCTGCTCGGCGCCGCGTTCGTCGAGCACGCGCACCGTGGCGATCCACGGGTGCGGCGGATCGTCGACCGCCGCGATCAGCGCGCCGAGGCTGCCGGGCTCGATCAGGCAGTCGGGATTGAGCAGCAGCAGATAGCGCCCGGTGGCGACCCGCGCGCCGCGATTGCAGCCGGCGGCGAAACCGACATTGCCGTGGCCCGCCAGCACGCCGAGCTTCGGCGTCGCGGCGGCGTGGCGCGCCAGCTCGGCCTGGGTCTCCGGGTCGTTGCCGTTGTCGACCAGCACGACCTGGCCGACCGCCGGATCGGCGAGCGCGCGCTCGAGGCTCGCCCACAGGGCCGCGCCGGTATGGTACGAGACCATGACGACGCTGACGGATCCAGCCGCGGCCTCAGCCCTCGCGGGCGATCCGCCGGAGATACTCGCCATATTGGTTCTTGCTCAAGGGCTCGGCGAGCCGCTCGAGATCCTTGGCGCCGATCAGGCCCTTGCGGAACGCGATCTCTTCGACGCAGGCGATCTTGAGACCCTGGCGCTCCTCGATGGTGCGCACGAACTCGCTGGCCTGGAGCAACGAGTCATGCGTGCCGGTATCCAACCAGGCGGTGCCGCGCCCGAGCTGCTCGACCGCCAGCTTGCCGCGCTCGAGATAGACGCGGTTGACGTCGGTGATCTCGAGCTCGCCGCGCGCCGACGGCTTGATCGTCTCGGCGATCGCGATGACGTCGGTGTCGTAGAAATAGAGCCCGGTCACGGCGTAGTTCGATTTCGGCCGCTTCGGCTTCTCCTCGATGCTGACCGCCTCGCCCTTGGCGTTGAATGCGACCACGCCGTAGCGCTCGGGATCGCGCACGTGATAACCGAATACGGTAGCGCCCACCGTGCGCTCGACCGCGCGCACCAGCTTGGCCTCGAGGTCGTGACCGAAGAAGATGTTGTCGCCGAGCACCAGCGCACAGGGGTCGCGGCCGATGAAGTCGCGGCCGATCAGGAACGCCTGGGCCAGGCCGCCGGGCTGCGGCTGCACCGCGTAGCCGATCGCCAGCCCCCACTGCCTTCCGTCGCCGAGCAGCGCGCGGAACGCCGGCGCGTCGCCCGGCGTGGTGATCACCAGGATGTCGCGGAGGCCGGCCAGCATCAGGACCGACAGCGGGTAGTAGATCATCGGCTTGTCGTAGATCGGCAGCAGCTGCTTGCTGACCACCTGGGTCACCGGGTAGAGCCGCGTGCCGGCGCCGCCGGCGAGGATGATGCCTTTTCGCGTCATGGCGTCGCCGTGGCGCCGACCAGGCGGTCGAGCACGCGGTCGAGCGCGCGCGGCCAGTCGCACGGCGCGACGCCGTAGGCGCGCTGGAGCTTGGCGCCGTCGAGCATCGAGTTGGCCGGGCGGCGCGCCGGGGTCGGGTACTCCGCGGTCGTGATCGCGGTGAGCGTCGGGGACTTGCTTCCCCGTGCCGCCGCCCGCTGGAAGATCGCCTCGGCGAAGCCGTGCCAGGTGGTCGGCGGCGCGCCGGCGTAGTGGAAGGTGCCGAACGGCGCGGCGGCGGGCGCACGCAGCACGGCGCCGGCGATCGTCGCGACGGCGCGCGCGATGTCGGCGGCCTCGGTCGGGCAGCCGTGCTGGTCGGCGACGATACGCAGCGCCGGCCGCTCGGCGCCGAGCCGCAGCATGGTCTTGACGAAGTTGGTGCCGTGGACGCCGAACACCCAGGCGGTGCGCAGGATGACGTGGCGCGCCAGGCGCGTCCGGATCGCCGCCTCGCCGGCCGCCTTGCTGGCGCCGTAGACGCCGAGCGGCGCCACCGGGTCGTCCTCGGTGTAGGGCCCGGCCTTGGCGCCGTCGAACACGTAGTCGGTCGACAGGTGGATCAGCGGCACACCCTGGGCCGCGCACGCCTCGGCCAGGTTGGCGGCGCCGTCGCGGTTGACCGCCCAGGCGCGCGCCGTATCGACCTCAGCCTGGTCGACCGCCGTGAAAGCGGCGGCGTTGACCGCCAGCAGCGGACGCATACGCGCGAGCGCGCGGCCGACCGCGCCGCGGTCGGTGATGTCGGCGCTGGCGCGGTCGGCGCCGATCACGCGCAGCCCGTCGGGCCAGCTCTGGGCGATCAGCTCGCGGCCGATCTGGCCGGTCGCGCCGAACACCAGGATCGCGCTCATGCCGACGTCCTCACGGTCGCCCGGCCTGCTGGCGCTCGAGCCCGAGCCGGTCGCCGCCGTAGATCCGGGCGCGCACGCTTTCCCACCACGGGCGGTGGTCGAGATACCAGCCGACCGTGCGCTTGAGCCCACTGGCGAAATCCTCGCGCGGCGCCCAGCGCAGCTCGGTGCGCAGCTTGGTGTCGTCGATCGCGTAGCGCAGGTCGTGACCGGGGCGGTCGGCGACGAACTCGATCAGCGCGCGCCGCGGCCCGGCCGGCAGCGGGCCCGCCGCCGCATCGACGAGGTCGCAGATCGCCTCGACGACCGCGAGGTTGCGCCGCTCGCTATCGCCGCCGACGTTGTAGCTCTGGCCGACCCGGCCGCTGCTCAGGATCAGCCAGAGCGCGCGCGCGTGGTCCTCGACGTAGAGCCAGTCGCGCACGTTCTCGCCCTTGCCGTAGACCGGCAGGCGCTTGCCGAGCAGCGCGTTGGTGGTGACCAGCGGGATCAACTTCTCGGGAAACTGCCAGGGGCCGTAATTGTTCGAGCAGTTGCTGGTCACGATCGGCAAGCCGTAGGTGTGGTGCCAGGCGCGCACGAAATGGTCGGACGCCGCCTTGCTCGCCGAGTACGGCGAATTGGGCTCGTAGGCGGTGGTCTCCTTGAATCGACCGGCTACACCCAGCGAGCCGTAGACCTCGTCGGTCGAGACGTGGTGGAAGCGGAAACCAGCTTGGCGCTTAGGCTCGAGCGCGCGCCAGTAGTCGAGCGCGACCTCGAGCAACGTGACGGTGCCGACCACGTTGGTCTGCAGGAACGCCGCCGGCGCGTCGATCGAGCGGTCGACGTGGCTCTCGGCGGCGAGGTGCATGACCGCGTCGGGGCGGTGCGTGCGGAACACCCGCTCGAGCTCGGCGCGGTCGCCGATGTCGACCTTCTCGAAGGCGTAGCGCGGATTGCTCTCGACCTCGGCCAGGCTGTCGAGATTGGCGGCGTAGGTCAGCTTGTCGAGGTTGACCACGGCGGCGTTGGTCTCGCGCAGCACCAGCCGGATCACGGCCGACCCGATGAACCCGGCGCCGCCGGTGACCAGCAGCTTCATGGGCTCAGCGCGCGGCGTAACGGAAGACGGTCGGCAGCGCGGCGAGCACCGGGTTGCGCTTGTCCTTGTCGGACAACACCGCTCGTTCGGGAGTCACGGGCCACGCAATAGCGAGCGCCGGGTCGTTCCAAGAGATCCCCATGTCATGCTCGCGCGAGTAGAACGCCGAGACCTTGTACATCACCTCGGTATCGGGCTCCAACGTGCAGAAGCCGTGGGCGAAGCCGATCGGCACCAGCAGCTGGGTGGGATCCTCCGCCGTCAAGGTCAGGGCGACGTGGCGCCCGAAGCTCGGCGAGCCGGTGCGGATGTCGACCGCGACGTCGAAGATGCTGCCACGGGTCACCCGGATGAGCTTGTGCTGGGCGAACGCACCGGTCTGGAAATGCAGCCCGCGCACCGTGCCGGCCGGGCGCGACAGGGAATGGTTGTCCTGGACGAAGGCGATGTCGATGCCGTGGTCGGCCAGGACGCGCTGGTTGTAGGTCTCGACGAAGAACCCGCGCTCGTCCTCGAACTTGTTCGGCACGATCAGCTTGACGTCGGGCAGCTCGGTCGGCGTGACGCGCATGGGCCAGCGGGCTTTCGGCTGGCCTGCTATAGCGGGTTGCTCTTCAGGGCGTCAATTGCGGCGGCGCCGGCGCGACCGACGGGGGTGTCCCGCCGCGCCCGTGCGAACGGGTCCGGCTGAGGTCTCGGCCTGGCGCGGGCGCGGGGCTCAGGAGCCCTGGGCGTGGAGCCAGGTCATCAACGCGTAGAGCGCGTTGCCGAAAAAGCTGGCGGTGACCAGGACGACGACGATGCGGAGCGTCCAACTTTGGAAGCGGGTTTTCATGGCTGCAGGCTAACCAACTCGGCGCTAGAGGTGCTGTGACGTGAATCACGTTCGCACAAAAGAGTAAACGCCTTATTCGCGGTTTATTTGCGGCAAGGCTGAATCGGCGCTGCGACAAATTGATTCAGTGGCATCCCGGCCACGGTCGGTTCGGCGCCTGGGCACCCCCGCCCCGCCCTTCCGCGCGCATGGCGGTAGAAGGGTGCGCGATCGCACGAGCGTCGCCGTCGGTGCGACCGCACGCCCTCCCCCGTGTTGTCGCCGGAGAGGGTCGGGGCGGAAGTGAGGCGTTAGAGCGCGGCGCGCGGTGCCGCGGTCGACGCCAGCAAGGCCGCGGTCAGGCTCGAAGGGGGCGCCGCCCGGTGCTCTTCGGCCTGCAAATGCAGGCCAAATGCAGGTGTCGGTGGCGGTTTGACCGCCGCCGCGGCGCGCGCGGTTTGCGGCCGCGCCGTGGTCGCCCGGGGCGCCGCCGCGACCGGGCGCGCCGCCGGCGTCAAGGGGTCGGCGGCCGGTGCATCGGCGCCGGCGGTCGCGCGCGCGGTCGCCGCGGCGGCCACGGCGGACAGCCGGTCGACCGCGCGGATCAACGCCAGGGCCTCCTCGGCCGAAATCTGGCCGTCGCACATCCGGCGCACGATCGCGCCGATCGTCTCGGCGATGCCGGCGCCGTCGGGCAGCTCGAGGTCGATCAGGCGGCCGCGCGGCCGCGGCGCCAGGCCGTCGACGACGAATCGAGCCGCCCCGAAGTGGCCGCCGACCGCCTTGTCGATGACGACCCGGACCGCCGCGCCGTCCTCGCCGTCGCGCAGCGCGTCGCGCAGCAGGCTCGCGTGGTTGCGGGTGCCCGGCTTCTTGCCCGCCGGATTGCCCGATTGCCCCGGGGTCCACCGCCCCTGCCCGTCACGCGCCGCCGCCGGCGCCTCTGTCTGTTCCATGGCACCCTCCGCCTCATATGTTCCTGTTTTGTTCTATAGACTCGAGCCTGAAAGTCGAGTCGCAGTTTTTGACGCGGAGGTTACTGCGCGACAATGAAAGCCTCGTCACGCTCGATCGCGGCGACGGCCACGATCTTGGGGCGGTGCTCGATGAGGCCGAGGCGATCATCGCGACCGCCCCGACCAAGCGGCGCAAGCGCGCGCTGCCGGATGACCCGCCGGCCCGCGCCGGTCGGCCGCGGCGGCGATCAGTTGGCGGTGCAGCGCCGGAAGGTCGCGAGCTTGATCAGGGTGTCCTGGCGGGCGTAGAGACGCCCCAGCTCTTCCTTCTGGGGATGGGTCGAGCCCTGCGAGGCGGCGTAGGGCGCGAAGTAGAGCACGCCGAGGAAATAACCGGCAGCCTGGTTCTGCGCGCGGTCGGCGGCGACGCGCTGATTGGCCGCCTGCATCGCCTCGGAGACGCGCCGACGCTCGGCCTGGATCTGGTCGCAGCGGAGCGCGGCGTCGTCGGCGGTGAAATCGGCGCTGGTCAAGGTGCGGGTGCTGTTGACCGCGGTGGTGTCGGCCGGCAGCGGCGGCGCGCCGGACTGGCAGCCGGTCGCCACCAGCACCAGCGCGACGGCGGCGGCGGCGCTATCTCTGAAATTGAACCGCACGGCCCTTGCCATCCAACGCCCCCCAGCTCGCGAACGTGATGCCGACCGTGCCGTAGCGCACCAGCACGACGGCGTCGGCGCCGAGCTTGGCGGCCTGAGCGCGCAGCGCCGCGTTGACCTGCTCGCGCGTCGGGTCCTTGTCGAAGATCGTCCACTTGGCGACCTCGGCCGAGACGTCGCCGAGCGACACGTAGCGCCGGTCGGTGATGTCGTTCTCGGTCACGATGATCTGGTCGGACGTGGTCCGCGCGGCGGCGGCCGGCACGGCCGGCGCGGCGGTCGTTCCCGCGGTCGGCGCCACCGACCCGCTCGACCGGGTGCCGCAGGCCGCGACCGCCAGCAGGAGCGCCGCAGCGACGACGACAGGCACGGCAGTCATGACACCTCCCAGCGGATTTGAGCCAAATCCTGACCGACGGTTGTACAACCGCGGGCTGCGCCAGGCAACGAGCGCGAAGGTTTCACAACCGGCGCGAAATTCGCCTACGCCACTGCCGCGACCGAGCGATGAAGGACGCGATTTCGGCCGGCTTGCTTGGCCTGGTAGAGCAGCGCGTCGGCGGCGGCGAGCATCTTCTCGACCGAGCCGAGCGCGAGATCGCCGTTGAGCCCCATGCTCATGGTCACGGCGAGCTCGGGCTGGATGTCGCGCCACGGATGCGCCTCGATGATCTGGCGCAGGCGCTCGCAGAACGCCGCCGCCTCGTCGATCTCGGTCTCGGGAAACGCGATGACGAACTCCTCGCCGCCGTAGCGCGCGACGACGTCCGACGCCCGCGTGTGCTCGGCAAGGATACGGCCGACGTGGCGCAGCACCTCGTCGCCGGTGGCGTGCGAGAAGCGGTCGTTGATGCGCTTGAAGAAGTCGATGTCGCCGATCATCACCGC
>JACQAI010000165.1 GCA_016195115.1 Pseudomonadota bacterium | reverse complement strand
GGCGGCGAGCGCCATCAGGCCCGTCCCGATGGCGCGCTGGTCCAGCAGATTGAGATTGGCCTGAATCACCGGTACGCCGAGCTCGCGGATGGCGATCAGCCCGTCCTCGGGCGCGCGCACCGAGATGCCGAAGGCGCGCGCCTTGCCCTCGCGCACCAGCGCGCGTAGCGTCTCGAGGATCGCGGCGTCGTCGAGCACCAGCGCGATCGGCGGGCTGTGCAGCTGGAAGAGATCGACATGGTCGGTCTGCAACCGGCGCAGCGAGCCTTCGAGCGAGCGACGCAGATGATCGGGCGTGAAGTCGGGCTCCTGATCGAAGCGCGGGAACCCCGCCTTGGTCGCGATCACGACCGATGCGCGCCGGTGCCGGAAGGCTTGGCCGATCAATTCCTCGCTGTGGCCGTTGCCGTAGGCGTTCGAGGTGTCGAAGAACGTGATGCCCCGCTCGAGCGCGCGCGCAAGCGTGCGCAGCGACACCGCATCGTCGGTCGGGCCGTAGGACGTCGCGCCGGGGCTGGGACCGCCGATGCCCCAGCTGCCGAAACCGATCTCGGAGACGGTTAGCCCGGTTGTCCCGAGCGGCCGGTACCGCATGGTTCAGTGATGTCCGGCGATCTCGGCGTGGACCGGCCGGTTGCCGTAGAGATAGGCGCCCTTGCGGCTGCCCCACCAGACGACTTCGCGGCACCACGTGCCGAAATCGGTCCAGTGTTGGCTGGTGCGGTCGATCTGGTAGGCGATCGGCTTGCGCTCCAGGCTGGCGTCGCGGCCGATCAGCCGGTCCTGATAGAACTTCCAGATGTCGTAGTCGAGCTTGACGGTCGCATCGTCGCGACTGAACGGTCGCTTGATCAGCGATTGGTTGAGCCGGATTGCCTGATCGATCAGCTCCAGGGGCAGCGTGGCACCGCGCTCGCCGACCAGGCGGCGCAGCAGCCCGCCGGCTTCGCTATAGAACTGGTCGAGGCTGCCCTCCGCCGTCAGCTTGATGAACACGTACTCGTCCGCCGGCCAGAACATGTTGAGCCAGTCTTGCGAGTAGATGTATTCCGACCCGCCGCCCTGGATCGCCGCCGCCGCTTCCAGCATGAGGTCGCGGATGCCGCGCAGCAGCGGGTAGTCGTCGGCGGCCTCGTTCATGAACGCTTCGATCATCTGGCGATAGCTGATGCCGGAGATCTCGTGCGCAACGATGAACGGGATCTGCATCAGCTTGTCGAAATGCAGCAGCGCGCTCATCCAGCCGTAGGTGCGTGCGCGACGCCAGTCGGCCAGCGGCATGGCGTGGGTGGCGATCACCAGGTCCTGGGTCTCGTAGATGCCGTCGGCGTCGACCTCGAGGCTGCCATGGACGTTGTGCACGCGGGTCCGCACCGTGACCATGCCGTATTTTTCCTGATAGGCAGGATCGCCCATCTCGGCGTTCGGCAGGATCGACAAGTTGTTGAACTGGATACGGTTGTGCTGGCCA
Source organism: Pseudomonadota bacterium (assembly GCA_016195115.1). Lineage (GTDB taxonomy): Bacteria > Pseudomonadota > Alphaproteobacteria > Elsterales > Elsteraceae > JACQAI01. Next base: position 3,294 of record JACQAI010000165.1, on the reverse strand, counting down.
TTCTCGATCAAGCGCGACACGCCGTCGGCGAAGGTGTCGAAGGTCTCGCCCGGGAGAGCGATAATCAGGTCGCTGTAGGTCTCGATGCGGTCGCGCGTGAAGCGGCGCTGCAGCTCCTCATAACTGCCGAGCGAGATGTTGTCGCGCTTGATCGACTCGAGCGTCCCTTCGTTGACGCTCTGCATCGACAGCACGGTGCCCTTGCTGAGGCCGGCTTCGGCCAGAATCTTCTGTGTCTGGTAGGCGCGCTCGGTGGCGTTCTTGGTGTTCTGAACCGAGAACGCCTTCGGATAGCCGTATTCGATCTTGGCTGCCGCGACCGCGCGCGTGATCTCGACGTCGCGGGCGAGAATGCCGAAGTTGGCGTCGCAGCAGAACAGGAATTCGATGCGCCGCTCGGCGAACCATTTGATCTCGCCGTACAGCCGGTCGATCTCGAACGACAGCACCTTGGCCGCGGTCGCCGAGCCCCAGTCGCAGAACGTGCAGGAGAACGGACAGCCGCGGTTGGTCTCCCACAGCGCGATCCAGCTCTCGTCGGAACGCGCCGCCATCAGGGGCTCGAACACGCCGGTCAAATAGGGTGACGGCACCTCGGACATCTCACGCCGGTCGCCCTTGGCATGGCTGACGAAGCCGCCCGCCGCGTCGATGTAGCTGATGCCCCGGATCGCCGACCACTCGCGACCCGGAAGGGCCTCGACCAGCTCGAGAAAACCGCGTTCGCCCGGGCCGTTGACGGCGACGTCGATGAACGGGTTTTCGCGCAGGAAGTCCTCCGAGCGGTCGGGCACCTGCGGACCGCCGAACACCACCAGGATGTCGGGGCGGCGCGCTTTGAGGCGCCGCGCGACCTCGAGCGAGATGCGGAGGTTCCAGACGTAGAGGCTGAACCCGACCACGTCGGCGTCGGCGAGCGCCGCCACTGCCTCGTCGACCGGGATGCGCTTGTAGACCGGCAGGAGGAACTGATAGCGCTGGGGGTCAGCCGCCTGCTGCTCGACATAGCTTTGCAGCAAGCCGACGGCATAGGGCAGATAGTTTTGTCCGGAGAAGCTGTTGTTGATCTGGGCCAGCCCGATCCGGACAGGATGGCCTGTTACCTCATCCCGCATACCCAGCCTGCGCTCCAGGGCCCTGCAATCTTGCACCCGTGAGGGCGCGCCCGACAAGTATCAGGATTTTCAGTAAATATTCAGTAAATCGGGGGTGGGTTGCCGGGACTCGGGCCCGCCGAACATAATGCCGGCGCCGACGGGATGGGCTCGTCGGGCCAGCAGAGGCGCCCCCATGACGGCGGCCGACGACGCAGACCTGGGGCGGCTGGTCGCCGGAACCCGCATCCTGGTGACCGGCGCGACCGGCCTGTTCGGCCGCGCCTTGATCGGTCGCCTGCTCGCCCTGGGCGCGCGGGTCCGTGCGACCTCGACCCGGACACCCGCCCTGCCGCTGCCGGCCGGGGTCGAGCACGTCGCCGGCTCGCTGGCCGATCCGGCGTTTGCCGAGCGGGTGTGCCAGGGCATGGACGGGCTGTTCCACTGCGCCGGGCGCCGCGGCTCGATCGGCATCCAGACCCGCCAGGCCTGCGACCTGCTGGCCGGCAACATCGCGATCGATTTCAACGCGCTCGAGGCGGCGCGGCGCGGCGGCGTCGCGCGGGTCGTCTACGTCAGCACGATCAGCGTCTACCCGCCGATGGAAGTCTACCGCGAGGAACTGGCGTGGAGCGCCAACCCCGATCCCGGCCATCAGTACGTGTCGTGGGCCAAGCGCATGGCCGAGAAGCTGGTCGAGGCACAGCAGGTGCAGTACGGCGCCGCGACCACCGCGATCGTGCGACCGGTCAACACCTTCGGGCCGTACGACGATTTCAATCGCGACAGCGCGCTGGTGGTGCCCGCCCTGATCCGCCGCGCGCTCGAAGGCGAGGATCCCTTGGTGGTGTGGGGTGACGGCAGCGCGGTGCGCGACTTCCTCTATGTCGACGACGCGGTCGACGGCCTGCTGCTCGCCTATGCACGGGGGCTCGGCGCGGGGCCGATCAATCTTGGCAGCGGCACGGGCGTGTCGATCCGCACGCTGGTCGAAGCCGTGGCGGCGGCGACCGGCCGGACCCCGCGCATCCAATGGGATACCAGCAAACCCGCCGGCGAGGCGCGCAAGGTCGCCGACACCGCCCGGGCGCGCACGCTGCTCGGCTTCGCGCCGCGCGTCCCGCTCGCCGAGGGCATCGCGCGCACGGCGCGGTGGTTCTCCGATGTGCGCGCCGCGGGGGGCGCCGCGCGGCTCTAGTCGGCACGCCGCGGAGCGTTGCGCCCCGGCCGCGCCGGTGTTAGTCATCCACCGTCCAGGTCAATTTCATGTCCCTCGATCCGAAAACCGTGGCGCGGGTCGCCCGGCTCGCGCGCATCAAGGTGCCCGACGCCGACTTGGCGGCGCTCGCCGACGAGCTCAACCACATCGTGTCGTGGATCGAGCAGCTCAACGAGGTCGACACCAGCGGTGTCGAGCCGATGGCGCGGGTCATCGATATGACGCTGCCGATGCGCGACGACGTGGTCACCGACGGCGGCAAGCGCGACGCCATCCTGGCCAACGGCCCCGCGACCAGCGGCGGCTTCTTCGCCGTGCCCAAGGTCGTCGAATGACCGCGCTGACCGAGCTGACGATCGCCGAGGCGGGCGTCGGGCTGCGCAAGAAGGATTACTCGGCGCGCGAGCTGGTCGAGGCGCACGTGCGCGCCGTCGAGGCGGCGCGACCGCTCAACGCCTTCGTCACCGAGACGCTCGAGGCGGCACGCGCCCGCGCCGGCGAGGCCGACACGCGGCTGGCGCGCGGCGAAGCCGGTGTGTTGGAGGGCGTACCGCTCGGCATCAAGGACCTGTTCTGCACCGAAGGCGTGCTGACCACCGCGGGCTCCCACATCCTCGACAGCTTCGTTCCACCGTACGAATCCACGGTCACGGCCAACCTGAAACGCGCCGGCGCGATCATGCTCGGCAAACTGAACATGGACGAGTTCGCCATGGGGTCGTCGAACATGACCAGCTTTCACGGCCCGGTGCACAACCCGTGGCGGCGCCAGGGCGAGAACCGGCCGTTGGTGCCGGGCGGCTCGTCGGGCGGCTCGGCGGCGGCGGTGGCGGCGCGCGCCGTGATGGCGGCGACCGGCACCGATACCGGCGGCTCGATCCGTCAGCCGGCGGCGTTCTGCGGCATCGTCGGCCTGAAGCCGACCTACGGGCGCTGCTCGCGCTGGGGCATCGTCGCGTTCGCCTCGTCGCTCGACCAGGC
>JACQAI010000164.1 GCA_016195115.1 Pseudomonadota bacterium | reverse complement strand
CGAGCAGCGCAGCCGCGACCACGGTGACCTCGGCATACGCCGTGAACGCGCCGACGCCGGCCAGGCAGAGCAGCAGGATCGCCGCCATATCGCTCAGCCGGTCGCCGACGAACAGCGCCGCCGAGCGTTCGTAGGCGTAGCCGTGGCCGCGCTCGAGCAGCCACATGCGCAAGCCCTCGCCGACCTTGCCCGGGGTTGCGGTGAGCGCGAAGCCGGCGACGAAGTAGAGCGCGTTCCGCCAGAACGGCACGCGGATCTCGATGCCGGCGGAGAACCGCTGCCAGCGCCAGGCGCGCAACAGATAGTTGACGACCGACAGCGCCAGCATCAGGAGCACCAGGCGCACGCCGACGCTGCGCAGATGGCTCAGCACTTCGTCGAAACCGGCATAGAGCGACAGCGCCGCGACGAGGGCGACGAAGGCCGCGAGGGCGGCGACGGCCAAAAACTCGACGCGGCGCAGATTGCCGAGCGAGAAGCGCGGCAGCCTAGCCATAGATGAGCGCGCCGAAGGTCGCGATCCAGCCGAGCATGGTCACGACCAGGAAGCGATCGGTCAGCGCGAGCAGGGTCGGCGATCCCGAGCGCTCCTCGACCAGGGTGATCTGCAGATAGCGCAGCACGCCGGCGATCACGAACGGCGTCGTCAGATACAGGTGCGGACTGCCGATGCGGCTCATCACGGCGGGATCGGTGGTGTAGATCAGATACGACACCAAGAGGCCGCCGAGCACCGCCGTGATGCTCGTGTCGATGAACGGCTTGGTGTAGCCCTTGAGCGCGCCGCGGTGGTCGGTGTCGAGCTGCTTGACCAGGTCGTCGCGGCGCTTGGCGAGCGCCAGGAACAAGGCGAGCAGGCCGGTGCACACGATGATCCAGACGCTCGGCAGCACGTGGATCAGCTCGGCGCCGCCGTAGACCCGCAGCACGAAGCCGAGCGACACCAGGATGACGTCGACGATCGACACGCTCTTGAGCTTGAGCGAGTAGAGCGCGTTGATCAGCAGATAGAGCAGCGCGATGCCGGCGAAGCGGACCGACAGCGCCACCGCCAGCGCCAGGCCGCCGAGCGCGAGGCCGACCATGATGGCGAGCGCCAGGCCGAGTGGCACCGTGCCGGCGGCGAGCGGCCGGTGGCGCTTGTCGGGATGCACCCGATCGGCCTCGCGATCCATGGCGTCGTTGAGGATGTAGACCGCGCTCGACAGGGCGCAGAAGCACAGCAAGCCGAGCAGCACGTCGACCACCGAGCCGGCGTTGAGCGCGCTCGGGGTGAAGAACAGCGGCGCCGCGACGAACAGGTTCTTGACCCACTGGTGCGGGCGCAGGAGCACGACCAGCGGCGGCGCGGCCACACGGGGCAGCCCCGGGATCGACGGGCGGGCGGGATGGCGGACGGTCATGCGGGTGTCGCGGGCGGGCGATGCGGGCCGGACTGTATCAACCGCCGCCAGCGGCCGGCACTAAATTCGCGGTCATGATCGCGGGGTTGGTCCATCGCCTCAGGCGCTATAACCCGGCACCCCGCGGCACGGTTCCGGACCGGCCTGAAACACCCCCTGCCGGGCCCGGCGGGCCCCCCCGCAACCCCGGGCGGCGGGAATCTACTTGTCAAGTTCGGTAAAATTACCCACATTTAAGGCCTGTGTAAGGGGGATCAAAATGATTCCGACGCTAAACCCGTATGCGATCAGCCTGATTGCGTTGAGCAACCCGAACGCGGTCGCGGCGACGCCGCCCGCGCAAGCGGCGACCCAGCGGCCGGCCCCGCCCGCCGGCAAGAGCGAAATGCCCCGGCAGCGCGACAAGCGCGACCGCGACCAGCCCGAAAAAGGCGAGGGCGAACGGGGCCACAGCACCGATCTGGTCGTCTGACCGCCGCCCAGGACTGAGCCGACCCACCGAACGGGCCCGCGAGACGGGCCCGAAATCAGGCTTGCCGTGGGTGGCAGCGGCCGTACCATGGGTCCGCCATGGCGGAGCAGCGCAAGCCTCGGGGGCCTGTGGACCGGACCGTGCCGCCCGGCGACAACCGCGAGCGCCTGGTGTGCGGCGACTGCGGCTACATCGTCTACGACAACCCCAAGATCGTGGTCGGCTCGGTGGTCCGCCACCGCGGCCGCTATCTGCTGTGCCGGCGCGCCATCGAGCCCCGGATCGGCTTCTGGACCCTGCCGGCCGGCTACATGGAGCTCAACGAGACCACCGAGGCGGGCGCCCTGCGCGAGGCCTGGGAGGAGGCGCAGGCGCGGATCGAGATCGAGGGCCTGCTGGCGATCTACAACATCCCGCGGCTCAGCCAGGTGCAGCTGATCTACCGGGCGCGGCTGCTCGACGAGGCGATCGCGCCGGGTCCGGAAAGCCGCGAGGTCGGGCTGTTTTCCTGGGATGATATTCCGTGGAACGAGATTGCGTTCCCATCGGTCAACTGGTCGCTCGACGCCGACCGCACGCTCGGCGACGGCGTGCCGTTCCGCCCGGTGACCAACCCGCCCGGCAATGTCGGCAACCTGACCCAGGGCGGGTTGTAGCCGCGCGGCAGGGGCGAAGCCCCGCGAGCGCGTAAAAAAAAATTCAACGCCGCAGCCGCTCGGGGCGGCCGGCGAGGCGCGCCTGCGCGGCCAGGCGGATCGACGCGTTGGCGGCGCCGAAGCCGCGATAGCCGCCGCGCCGCTCGACCAGCTCGAAGAAGAACTTGTCCTCGAAGGTCGGGGTGTAGAGCTGCAGATATTCCATGTCGCCGTCGCGGTCGTAGAGGATGTTGCCGGCGCGCAGCCGTTCGAGCAGGTCGGGTGCGAGCCCCCACTTGGCCTCGATATCGTCGTAATAGTTCTCCGGGATCGGCAGCATCGCGATGCCGGCCGCCTGCAGCGCCGCCGCGGTGGCGTAGATGTCGCGGCTCGTGAAGGCGATGTGCTGCACGCCCGAGCCGAAGAACTCGGTGAGGAAGCGCGACGACAAGGTGCGCGCCGACTGCGAGGCGTTGAGCACGATGCGCAGGTTGCCGTCGGCGGTCTCGACGACCTGGCTGCGCACCACGCCGCCTGGATCGAGCACGTCCTGGGCGGGGATCTTCGCGAGATCGAGCAGCGACGTGTAGAACAGCAGCCAGCTCAGCATCTCCTCGTAGTGCATCGACTGCGAGATGTGGTCGACCGCGGTCAGCACCGCATCGCCGCCGGGCTGCGCCGGCACCGTGTCGAAATCGATCTCCCAGATCTTGCCCAGCGTCGACGCCTGGTCGACGAAGTAGACCAGGCTGCCGCCGAGGCCGCGCACTGCCGGAATCTCGAGCTCGCCCGGGCCGACCGCCTGGCGGAACGGCCGGTCGAGCAACAGCTGCGCGCGGTCGAGCGTCGCCGCGGCATGGTCGACCTGCAGCGCCAGCGCGCACACCGAGGTGCCGTGGGTGATGTTGAAGGAATGCGCGAAACCCTCGGTCTCGGTGTTGACGATCAGGTTGATGTCGCCCTGCTGCCAGCGCGCCACCGACTTCGACTTGTGCTGGCCGGTGCGGCGGAAGCCGATGCCGCCGAGCAGGCGCTCGAAGCTGGGCGCGGTTGCCTCGTCGATCGCGAACTCGATGAACTGGACGCCGCGGCAGGTCGCGCGGTCGGGCAGCACGGGCGCGCCCGAGATCGCCGCGCCGGTGCGCCGGCGCAGCTGGTCGATCAGATGGATCAGCGAGCGGTGGCCGTCGACCGCGACCGCGCGCGCCGAGCCGGCGCGGAACTGATCGTTGAAGATCTCGAGCGAGATCAGCTCGTCGTAGCCGGTGGTGTGCAGCACCGCCATGAAGTCGAGCAGGGGCAGGTCGCCCTGGCCCGGCAGGTTGCGGAAATGGCGGCTCCACTGCAGCACGTCCATGTCGAGCCGAGGCGCGTCGGCGACCTGGACCAGGAAGATCTTGTCGCGCGGGATCGCGCCGATCGTCTTCAGGTCGGTGTTGCGCGCGAAGATGTGGAAGGTGTCGAGCACCAGGCCGATCGCCGGGTGATCGGCACGGCGCACGATCTCCCAGCTGTCGCGGTAGTCGTTGACGTGGCGGCCCCAGGCCAGCGCCTCGAAACCGACGCGCAGGCCGCGTTTGGCGGCAAGCGCGCCCAACTCGTGCAGGTCGGCCGCAGCGCGGTCGACCCCACCCAAGGCGTCGGGCGAGACGTTGGAGCACACCAGCAGCAGGTTGCAGCCGAGCTCGCCCATCAGGTCGAACTTGCGCTCGGCGCGCGCGAAGGCGCGGCTACGTTGCGGCTCGGGCAGGCCCTCGAAGTCGCGGAACGGCTGGAACGTGATGATGTCGAGCCCGAGATCGGCGCACATCGCGCGGGCATCCGCGGTGGTGCCGGCGAACGACAGCAAATCGTTCTCGAAGATCTCGACGCTCTTGAAGCCGGCGGCGGCGATCGCCTCGAGCTTCTCGTCGAGCGTGCCGCTCAAACACACCGTCGCGATCGCCGTCTTCATGCCGTCACCTCCCCGAGGTGGCTTGCCGTCACGCCTTGACCTTCGCCGCGACCCCCAGGATGCCCGACGGCTTGACCATCAGGACGACGATCAGGAGCACGAACGCGTAGATGTCCTTGTAGGTGCCCGAGATGAAGCCGGCGCCCAGGCTTTCGACGACCCCGACCAGGAGCCCACCGAGCACGGCGCCCGGCAGGCTGCCGAAGCCGCCGACCACCGCGGCGGCGAACGCCTTGATCAGGATGCCGACGCCCATCTGGACCTGGACGTAGTTGATCGGTGCGATCAGCACGCCGGCGGCGGCACCGAGGGCGCACGCGATGCCGAAGATCGTCGAGATCATCAGCGGCACGTTGACGCCGCTCAGATAGGCGATGTCCTTGTTGTGCGCGACCGCGCGGATCGCCAGGCCGATCATGGTCTTGCGCAGCACCAGATGCAGCGCGGCCATCAGGGTGAGCGCGGTCACGACGATCCAGACGTACGACATCGGCAACGCGAGATTGCCGAGTTCGATGGGCCGGCCGAACGGCACCGGGAACGGGAACGGCTTGGGCCCCCAGATCAGGAACGCGACGTTCTGCAGCACGATCGACATGCCGAAGCCGACGATCACCATGCCCATGCCGGCGACCGTGTAGCCGCCGCCGGCGCGCGTCAGGCGGCGGTAGAACACGCGCTCGATGAAGACGCCCACGAAGCCGGTGAGGATCACGGCGAGCAGCAGGGTTGGCACGTAGGGCAGGGCCAGCTTCTGGAACAGCATCAGGCCGATGAAGGCGCCGATCATGTAGATCTCGCCGTGGGCGAAATGCACGATGTCGAGCCCCGAGAAGATCAGCGAGATGCCGAGCGCGACCAGCGCGTAGACCATGCCGACCGACAGGCCGATGATACAGAGGTCGATGGCGTAGTCGATCATCGGGCGATCCTGGCTCTACGCGCCGTCACCGCTTCCCCGATCGTCATCCTCGCGCTAGGCGCGAGGATCCACGCCTGAGGCGCGTGACGGACGACGTCGAGAGGTCTAGATCGTCCTGGTGCCGCGTGGCAGCTCCCAAGGCGTGGATCCTCGCGCCTAGCGCGAGGATGACGGCTGAGGAAGCGGGGGAAACCGTGATTACCGAGCGTCACAGCCGGGCCTCGCGGTTGGCCACCGTGCCGCCGAGGTAGGACAGGCGGACGTTGTCGTCGTGGATCATCTTGTCGGCCGGGCCTTCGAGGTGGATGACGCCGTCCTTGATGACGTAGCCGTAGGCGGCGAGCAGCAGCGCCATGCGGACGTTCTGCTCGACCATCAGGACCGTCATGCCGTCGCGGCTGATGCGGTGGATGGTGCGGAAGATCTCCATCACGACCTGCGGCGCCAACGCCGCGCTCGGCTCGTCGAGCATAATCATCTTGGGCGACGACATCAGGCCGCGCCCGATGCACACCATCTGGAGCTGGCCGCCCGACAAGGTGCCGGAGAGCTGCCGGCGTTTGTCCTTGAGCACCGGGAAGTAGCCGTAGACGCGCTCGAGCGCCGCTGCCATGCGGGCGCGGCTGCGCACGACGTAGGCGCCGAGCTTCAGGTTCTCTTCGACCGTCATGGCCGGGAAGGCTTCCTTGCCCTGGGTCACCTGCACCAGGCCGCGGCGCACGATCGTGTCGGGCCTGAGGCCGTCGATGCGTTCGCCGTCGAACGTGATGGTGCCGGCCCACGGCTTGATCAGGCCCGAGGTCGCCTTGAGGAGGGTCGACTTGCCGGTGCCGTTGCCGCCGAGCAGGGCGGCGATCTGGCCGGTCTCGACCTTGAGGCTGGCGCCGTTGAGGATCTGAACGGAGCCGTAGCCGCCGACCAAGTCGCTGATCTCGAGCATCGCGGCCATCACGCCGACCTCAGGTAGGCGCGCACCTGGTCGTCGCGCATCTCCTTGCCGAGATAGGCTTCGATGACGCGGTGGTCGTCCTTGATCTGCGCCGGCGTGCCCTCGGCGATCTTCTCGCCGTGCTCGAGCACGCTGACGGTGCCACAGGTCTCCATCACGAGCTTGAGGATATGCTCGATGATGATCACCGTCAGGCCGAAGCGCTGCTGCAGCGCCCGCACGGCCTCCATCAGGACGTCGACGTTGGTCGGCGACAAGCCGGCGCCCGGCTCGTCGAGCATCAGGAGCTTGGGCTTGGCCGCCATGGCGCGGCCGAGCGCGAGCAGCCGACGCTGGCCGCCGGACAGCTCGCCGGCCGGCATGTCGGCGTAGTCGGCGAGCCCGATGAACGCCAGCATCTCGAGCATCTCGGCGCGTACGCGGCGCTCCTCGTGCCAGACCTTGCGCGCGCCGATCACTGCGGCGGCCGTGCCGTAGCGGATCATCGCGTGATGCCCGACCAGCATGTTCTCGATCACGCTCATGCCCTGGAAGATGCGCAGCATCTGGAAGGTCCGCGCGATGCCGCGGCGCGCGATCGCGTGGGACTCGTGGCCGGTGATATCGGTGCCGTCGAACGTCACGCGCGCGCCGGCGTCGGGCTTGTAGACGCCGGAGATCAGGTTGAAGAGCGTGCTCTTGCCCGAGCCGTTGGGCCCGATGATGCCGCGCACCTCGCCCTCGCGGATGTCGAGGTCGACGTTGGCGACCGCGACGAAGCCGCCGAAGCTCTTGGTCAGGTTGCGGACCTCAAGCAGCATGGACGTCGGTCCTCGGCGTCTGCCGGGCGCCGCGCAGCACGTTGAAGCGCCGCCGCACCAGGAAATCGTCGATGATGCCGCCGAGCCCGCGCGGCATGAAGATGACGACCAGCACGATCACGGCGCCGAACATCATCATGCGGTATTCGTAGTAGTCGCGCGTCAGGTCGTCGATGATGGTCACCAGGATGGCACCGATGACGCCGCCCCAGATGTGGCCGATGCCGCCGAACACCACCATCAGGAGCAGGGTGATCATCTCCGTGATGGTGTAGTTGTTGGGATGCAGGAAGCCCGGCGCCATGTGGGCCTGCAGGCTGCCGGCGCAGCCGGCATAGAGCGCGCTGATCACGAAGGCGATGACCTTGTACTTCGGCACGTTGACGCCGCTCGCCGCCGCCGCAAGGGCGTCTTCCCGGATCGACTTGAATGCGCGCCCGATGTCCGATCGGAGGATCGAGAACGAGAAATACAGCCCGAGCAGCGCCAGCGGCATCGCGACGTAGTAGTAGGCGTAGTGGCTGTCGAGCGCCCATGGGCCGAGATACGGCGGCGGAATGCCCTCGAAACCGATCGCCGCGCCCAGCCACTCGGTGCCCGAGATGAAGATGCGCACCGACTCGGCGAGGCCGAGCGTCGCCAACGCGAGATACGCGCCTTCCAAGCGCAGCGACGGAATGCCGACCATCGCGCCGGCCGCCGCGGCGACCAGCATCGCCGCCGGCATGGCGGCCCAGAACGGCAGGCCGAGCTTGGTCGACAGCACCGCCGACGCGTAGGCCCCAATGGCCATGAGCGCGATGTGGCCGACCGTGACCTGGCCGGCGAAGCCCTTCACGATGTTGAGCCCGACCGCCAGGATGACGTTGATCGCCATCACGTTGACGACGTACTGCGTGTAGGCGTTGGGCAGCACCAGCGGCAGCGGCAGCAGCGCCAGCAGCACGAGCAGCCACGGCACGATCGGATGCACCTGCGCCAGCCGGGCGCGTACGCCGGCGGCGATCGGCAGCGGCGCGCTGTCGGCGGTCATGCGTCTTTCACCGCAGAGTGTGCAGAGCGGAAGTTGGACCGATCCGAACCAAAGACCGTCATCCTCGCGCTAGGCGCGAGGATCCACGCCTTGGGAGCTGCCACGCCGCACCAGAATAAGTCGGACCAACTGGCCAACGGTCGTCACGCTCCTCAGGCGTGGATCCTCGCGCCTAGCGCGAGGATGACGATTTGTCTTGTGGGACTGTCGTGCCCCTAGAGCCCGAAGTCGGGCTCGAACGACACGCGCGCCAGCACCTTGGTGTCGAAGTCCTTCCCGCCCTTGGTGTACTCGACCAGGATGCCGGTGCGGTTGCCGTCGCGGCACTGCGGCGTCGGATCGGCGCAGAAGTTGATCGGCCCCGACGCCAGCCCGGTGAAGTTCTTGACGTTGGCAAGCGCGTCGCGGATTGCCAGGCGGTCGGCCTTGAGCGTCGCGTCGGTCAAGCCGAGCTTGGCTGCCGTGAGCGCCTGCTTGACGATCTGCGCGGTCTCGTAGGCCTGGCTGAAGTCGTGGTCCGGGCAGCGCACCTTGTACTTCTCCTGCACCATCTTGACGAAGGCCTGCGCCACCGGGCGCTCGTCCTTGCAGTTGAACGCCGCGGCGTAGATCAGCCCAACCACGGCGTCGCCGGCGAGCTCGGGCACCGGCGCGTTGGACGCCGCCGACGCCGCGACGCGGCGCACCTTCGACGGGATGCCGACCTCGAGCGCCTGCTGCGAGATGCGCGCGATGGCATCGAGCTGGCCGCCGATCGCCAGCACGTCGGCACCGACCGATTTGATCTTGAGCAGATGGGCGCGGAAGTCGAGATCGGTCTCCTGCATCTGTGCCTGGTAGACCGGCTCGGCGCTGTAGGTCCGCTTCATGTAGGCCATGTAGTCGTTGGCGAAGCCGATCGCCGCACCGTCGTTGGTGTAGAGGTAGGCGACCTTCTTGCCGGCGTTCTCGGCCAGGTACTTGGCGTGCACCGCGGCGTAGAAGCGCTCCGACACCGAGGTGCGGAACACCCAGGCGCTGCCCTTCTTGGTGACGTTGGTGTTGGTCGAGTGCGGCACGATCTGCGGCACTTCCTCCTTGGCCGTGACGTCGACCATCGGCAGCGACACCGAGCTGCAGGTCGAGCCCATCACCAGATGGACCTTGTTCTGGTGGATGAAGCGATTGACGTTGGCGATGCCCTTGTCGGGCTTGCACTCGTCGTCGAGCAGGATGACCTCGATCTTCTTGCCGTTGATGCCGCCCGCCGCGTTGACCGCCTCGAGCTCTTCTTTGGCCATCTGGCCGTATTTGAGGCCGTTCTCGACGACCATGCGCAGGGTCACGCCGATGCGGATGACGCCGTCCTGGGCGTGCGCGGGCGGCGCACCGGTGCCGAGGGCGAGCGCGCCGGCCGCCGCCAGTCCGAGAAACGTCCGCTTCATGTCGATGGCCATCGTGCCGTCCTCCCCGGTTGAACGCGTCCGTCGCGCGCCAGCCCGCATTAGGGCACGTCGCGCGCGGCGCCGCGAGACGGCAGCCATGCTGCCGTCGGTCGCAGGCGATCCTGCGGAAAAGCAATCAATCGGTCAAGCTAAAATGATTATATTCTCGCATATTTTGAGGTTGCATGAGGGTGATCCGGTGATGCAAGATGGTTTTTCAAGCCTTATTTGATGGCTATCCCTCAGAATTGAGCCCGGTGGTCAGGATTGCCGCCATGCTGACACGCCGACCCAAAGTCGCCGACGTCGCGGCCCGCGCCGGGGTCAGCCCGGCGACGGTCGACCGGGTGATCAACGGCCGCGGCGGCGTGCACCAGAAGACCGTGGCCCTGGTCGAGGCGGCGATCCGCGACATCGTCGACGGGCGCCGGG
>JACQAI010000163.1 GCA_016195115.1 Pseudomonadota bacterium | reverse complement strand
TACCTGTTCCGCGACAGCGTGAAGAAGGTCTTGGGCGTCGAGGGCGGCGCCTTCGTGCTGATCGTGGTGGTGATCGGCGGCCTGCGCTGGATGCCGGTGGCGCGCCTGGTGCGCGCCCAGATCCTGTCGCTCCGCGAGAAGGAGTTCGTCGACGCGGCGCGCAGCATCGGTGCCCCGACGAACCGCATCCTGTTCAAGGAGCTCCTGCCGAACCTGCTCCCGATCATCCTCGTCTACGCGACGCTGATCATCCCGACCAACATCCTCGCCGAGGCGGCGCTGTCCTTCCTCGGCGTCGGCGTGCCGCCGCCCCAGCCGGCGTGGGGCCTGATGCTGGCCGACGGCAAGAAGGGCCTGATGGTCGGCTATTGGTGGCTGACCGTGCTGCCCGGCGTGTGCATCATGCTGATGGTGCTGTCGTCCAACCTTCTCGGCGACTGGCTGCGGGTCAAGCTCGATCCGCAGCTGCGGCAGATCTAAGGGGCGTGATAGGATATTGGTGCTGTGAGTTCGACGCCCCTGCTTGAGCTCGAGAACGTCTCGACGCACTACGTGTCGCAGCGCGGCACCCGGGTGGTGCGCGCGGTCGACGACGTGTCGCTGCGCATCGACGCCGGCGAGACGGTCGGCATCGTCGGCGAGTCGGGGTCGGGCAAGAGCACGCTCGCGCTGACCATCCTGCGCCTGCTGCCGCCGGCTGGCCGCATCGTCCATGGCGGCATGCGCCTCGAGGGCGAGGACCTGCTCGCCAAGTCCGACGTCGAGATGCGCCACGTTCGCGGCAAGCGCATTGCCATGATCCTGCAGGACCCGATGGCGTCGCTGAACCCGCTGTTCACGGTCGGCGACCAGGTCGCCGAGCCGATCCGGGTCCACGAGGGCGTCGCTCGCAAGGTCGCCTGGCAGCGCGCCCGCGATCTCCTCAAGTCGGTGCGCATCCCGTCGCCCGAGACGCGGGTCACCCAGTATCCCCATGAAATGTCCGGTGGCATGCGCCAGCGCATCGTCGGCGCGATCGGCATGTCGTGCGGGCCGCGCCTATTGATCGCGGACGAACCCACGACCAGCCTCGACCTGACGATCCAGGCGCAGTACCTCAACCTGCTGCGCGAGCTGCAGCGCGCCCATGGCCTGGCGCTGATCTTCATCACCCACAATCTCGGCATCGTCGCCAAGATGTGCGACCAGCTGGTCGTGATGTATGCCGGGCGCGTCGTCGAGTCGGGCCCGGTGTCGCGCATCTTCAACGCGCCGATGCACCCCTACACCCAGGCGCTGATCAACTCGATCCCGCGCATGAACGGCAGCCAGGAGCGGCTCACCGCGATCGACGGCCAGCCGCCCGACCTCTCGGCGCTGCCGGCGGGCTGTTCCTTCGGCCCGCGCTGTCCGCGGGTGATCGAGCGCTGTCACGTCGAGGCGCCGCCGACGTTCGCCCCGGAGGACGGGCGCGCGGTCCGGTGTTGGCACCTGGCGCCGCACGCCGAGGGCGCGCGCGCCGCCCAACCGATCGGGGCCGCCTGATGGTCGTGCTCGAGGCGGCGGCGCTGACTAAACACTTCAATGCCAAGCGCACCGCGTTCGGCGGTTCTCGCGGCGTGGTGCGCGCGGTCGACAACATCTCGTTTGCGATCGAGCCCGGCAAGACCCTCGGCGTAGTCGGCGAGTCGGGCTGCGGCAAGACGACCACGGCCAATCTGGTGCTCGGCCTCGAGGCGCCGACCGGCGGCGCCATCCGCTTCGAAGGACGCGACCTCACCGCGCTCGACGCCGCCGGACGCCGGCACTACCGCAAATCGGTCCAGGCGGTGTTCCAGGATCCGTACGCCTCGCTCAGCCCGCGCATGCGCGTCAGCGAGATCATCGCTGAGCCGCTGATCACCAACGAGGTGGTCGCCAAGGACGAACTGCGCCGGCGCGTCCTCGAGGTGCTCGATCTGGTCGGCCTGCCGGCGCGCGCCGCCGATCTGTTCCCGCATGAGTTCTCGGGTGGCCAGCGCCAGCGCATCGCGATCGCGCGCGCCCTCATGCTGTCGCCCAAGCTGGTGGTGCTCGACGAGCCGGTGTCGGCGCTCGACGTGTCCATCCGGGCCCAGATCCTGAACTTGCTGCGCGACCTGCAGGCGCGGCTCGGCCTGTCGTATCTGTTCATCGCCCATGACCTGGCGGCCGTCGCGCACATGAGCCACACCATCATGGTCATGTACCTGGGCAAGATCGTCGAGAGCGGCGACGCCAGGACTTTGGCGATGGCGCCCAAGCACCCCTACACCCAGGCGCTGTTCTCGGCGGCGCTGCCGAGCCATCCCGACGAGCGGCGCGACGAGATCATCTTGAGTGGCGAGGTGCCGAGCCCGCTCAACCCGCCCGACGGTTGCCGCTTCCACCCACGCTGCCCGCACGCCACCGCGCGCTGCGGCGCCGAAGAGCCGTTGCTGGCGCCCGTCGAGGGCCGCCAAGTCGCCTGCCACCTCTTCGACGCCGACGCGAGGCGCGCCGCCTGAAAGAAATCCCTCCCCCGTGCGCGTCGCGCATGGGGGAGGGTAGGGTAGGGGCCGTGCTATCGCGTTGAGCACAGCCGCGCGGCGCCACCACAAGATTCGAAGGCCCCCTCCCTACCCTCCCCCACGCTGCGCGCGGGGGAGGAATGAATTGTGCGCGGATTGCCGCGCGACCCGCGGCTCGCTACAAAAGACGCATGACGCAACCCATGCATTTCACCGTGCTGGGCGCCGGCACGGTCGGGGTCTGTTGCGCCCTCTATCTCCAGCGCGACGGCCATCACGTCACCCTGGTCGACCGCGGCGAGCCGGCCAGCGGCTGCTCCTACGGCAACGGCGGCATCATCCAGATCGGCGCTTGCGTGCCGATCGCCACACAAGGCGTGCTGCGCCAAGTGCCCAAGATGCTGCTCGATCCCGAGGGGCCGCTGATCATTCGCTGGCAGTACCTGCCGCGCCTGGCGCCCTACCTGATGCGCTTCATCGCCGCCGCGCGGCCGTCGCGGGTCGAGGCGATCGCCAAGACCCTGGCGTCGGTGCTCGGCCAGGCCATCCCGGCGTACCGCACCTTGATTGCCGCGGCCGGCGCGCAGGACCTGATCCGCGAGACCGGCGAGATGTACATCTATCATAGCGACGCCGCGTTCGCGGCGGCGCGCCCGGCGCACGACCTGCGGCGGCGCAATGGCGTGCGCATCCTCGACGTGCCCGTGGAGGAATTGCGTCAACTGGAGCCGGCGCTGGCGCCAACGATCAAGCACGCGGTGTGGTTTCCCGACTGCATCCGCACGACCAACCCGGCACTGCTGACCCGCGCACTGGCCGAGAAATTCGTGCGGGACGGCGGCCAGATCCGCCAGGAGACCGTGACCGACCTCGCGGTCGCCCCCGACGGCACGCTGTCGCTCGCGACCGACCGCGGCACGCGCGCGATCGACCGGCTGGTTGTTGCGACCGGCGCCTACTCCAAGCGCTGGACCGAGAAGCTCGGGTCGTTCGTGCCGCTCGACACCGAGCGCGGCTATCACCTGATGCTGCCCAACCCCGGCGTCGAGCTGAACCGGCCGGTGATCGTCGGCGACCACCGCGTCGGCATCTCCTCGATGGTCGGCGGCCTGCGCATCGCCGGCACCGCCGAGCTCGCCAGGCTCGATGCGCCGCCCAACTACCGCCGCGCCCACCGCCTGCTCGCGATCGTCAAGCGTGCGCTGCCCGACCTCAACATCGCCGACCCGCAGCCGTGGATGGGCCACCGGCCGTCGACCCCCGACAGCCTGCCCGTGATCTGCCAGGCGCCGCGCGCGCCCAAGGCCTTTCTGGCGTTCGGCCATGGCCATCTCGGCCTGACCATGGGCGCGGTCACCGGCCGCCTGATCGCCGATCTGGCCGCCGGCCGCGATGCGCCGATCGACCTCAAGCCGCTCCATGTCGACCGCTTCCGCGCCAACCGCTTCTGAGGCGCGGCGCGCGACCTGGCGGCCGATCGCGATCTTGGGCGTGCGCGACGGCCTGATCCTGTTCGACGGGGTTTGCGTCTTCTGCTCGCGGTGGGTGCGCTTCGTGATCGCGCGCGATCCCGCCGCGCGGTTCCGGTTCGTGGCGATCCAGAGCGACCTCGGACGCGCTCTCGCGGCCCGCCTCGGCATCGACAGCGCGGCGCCGGAGACCAATGCGGTGATCATTCGCGGGCAGGCCTATTTCAAGTCGGATGCTGCGCTTCACGTGCTGCGGCGATTGCCGAGGTGGTCGTGGAGCGGCGCCCTCATGGTCGTGCCGCGTCCCTTGCGGGACTGGGCTTACGACCAGGTGGCGCGCAACCGCTATCGTTGGTTCGGCCGCACCGAGGTCTGCATGATGCCGACCGTCGAGCTCGCCGCGCGCTTCGTGATCGACGAGCGGGCCCTGGGCGAGCCGTGAGCCGGCGCGTCCTGATCGTCGGCGCGACCGGGAGCTTCGGCAGCCGGCTCGCGCGGGGCATTGTTGCCACCACCGACCTCGGGCTCGTCCTGGCGTGCCGCCATCCCGCGCACGGCGCGCAGCTGGCACAGGCGCTGCGGGCGCATCGACCCGGCGCGGAGATCGACGTCATCGGCCTCGACATCGAGACGGTTTCGCCGGACCAGCTGCGCGCGGCTCACGCATTCGTGGTGGTCGACGCCGCCGGGCCTTTCCAGGGCAATCGATACCGCCTCGCGGAGGCGGCGATCGCGGCGCAGATCAACTATCTCGACCTCGCCGATGCGCGCGGATTCGTTGCGGACTTCCCGCGCCTCGATGGGGCCGCCCGACAGGCCGGCGTCACCGCGCTGACCGGCGCCAGCTCGACGCCCGCGCTCTCGAATGCGGTGCTCGACAGGTTGACCGATGGCTGGCAGCGCGTCGATACGGTCGAGATCGCGATCTCGCCGGGCAATCGGGCGCCCCGCGGACTGTCGGTGGTGCGGGCGATCCTGTCCTACGCCGGCCGGCCGGTCCGCGTGTTCGACGAGGGCGTTTGGACGGTGCGTCCCGGCTGGGGCATGACGGCGCGCAAGGCCATGGGCGCGCTCGGCGGACGCTGGTTGTCGCTGTGCGAGACGCCCGATCTCGATCTGGTGCCGGCACGCTTCCAGGTTCAACGGTCGGCGATCTTCAAGGCGGGGCTCGAGCTTCCGGTTCTGCATCTCGGTTTGGTGGCGGCCAGCCTGTTGGTTCGGGGCGGCGCGCTGCGCTCCCTGGAGCCGCTCGCGCGGCCGCTTCGCGCCGTCGCGGCGCTGCTGGTCGGCTTCGGCAGCGATCGCGGCGGCATGCTGGTCGAGGCATCCGGACGCGACGCCGGCGCCGGTGCGATCCGCGCACGCAGGCTCCTGGCAGCCGATGCGGGTGACGGGCCCACCATCCCGACCTTGCCGGCGCTCGCTGCCATCCGACAACTGGCCGACGGGCGCTTGAACCGTCCCGGTGCGGCGGCGTGCGTGGGCGTTCTGGCGCTCGACGACATCGAGGCCGAATTCAAACCCTATCGGATCCGCACCCGGACCGAGGTCGAGCGGCCCACCGTATGACCGGCAGCCCGTCGCCGTTCCGGCAGATCCTCGGGCCGGCGCTGGACCGCCTTCCGGCGCCGGTGCAGCGGGTTCACGACCTCGCCGCGCCGCTGACGGCCGCCGGTCTCGCGGACGTCACGGTCTCGGCCGGTCTCATCCCATGGATCACCTGCGCGCTCGCCGGGCTGCCGCGCAGCGGGCGCGACGTCCCGGTACGCGTGTCGTTCAGCCCGGACGGCCATGGTGCGGAGCGGTGGGTCCGCCGGTTCGGAAACCGGCGCTACGCCAGCACGATCCGGGCCGGCCGCCGCGGCGACGGCGCCATGGCCTTGGTCGAGCGCCTTGGTCCGTTCCAGCTGTTCTTCGAGCTGCGGCCTGACGACATGGCGCTGACCTGGCGGTCGGTCGGCTGGCGCTGGCTCGGCGTACCCTTGCCCGCCGCGGCGGTGCCGCGGATCGCCTGTCGGGAATCGGCGCACGAGGATCGCTTCGTGTTCGACATCGAATTTGCCTTGCCGGTGGTCGGGCCGGTTATTCGCTATCGCGGCTGGCTCCTCCCGGATACCGCGTAAGTGCTTGTGTCTTCGGCGCGGATTGGATTTCATCGGGGGTAGATGAGGCGCGAGCGGGGGGATTGGCGGTATGCGGGTAGATCAAGCCGTGAACATCGAAGACCTGCACCAGATGGCCAAGCGCCGCTTGCCCAAGGTGGCGTTCGACTTCATCGAGGGCGGGCTTGAGGACGAGCACGGCCTCGACCGCAACACCGCGGCGTTCCGCAAGCACCAGCTGCTGCCGCGCTATCTGGTCGACGTCTCGGCGCGCGACCAGTCGGCGACCATCTTCGGGCGCACCTACAAGGGCCCATTCGGCGTCGCGCCGACCGGCGGCGCCGGCCTGTTCCGCCGCGGCGCCGACCTGATGCTGGCGCAGGCCGCGGTCGACGCCGACATCCCCTACATCATGTCGGGCGC
>JACQAI010000162.1 GCA_016195115.1 Pseudomonadota bacterium | reverse complement strand
CGCTCGGCGACTGGCGCGCCGATGCGCCCGGCGTGCGCCGCCACATCACGGCGCGCGAGCTGCCGCAGCCCTACGCCAATCCGTCGGCGTCCAACACTGCGCGCGTCGTCGCCGCGCCGGCGGGCGCCGCCCTCAAGGTGCCACCCGGCTTTGCGGTCGAGCGCTTCGCCAGCGGGCTCCGGCGCCCGCGCATCGTGCGCGTCGCGCCCAACGGCGACGTCTTCGTCGCCGAGACCGCGGCAGGGCAGATCCGCGTGCTGCGGCCCGCCGCCGACGGCCGCGCGCCGGCGGCCACCGAGACGTTCGCCGCCGACCTCGATCGGCCGTTCGGCATCGCGTTCTACCCGCCCGGGCCGGAGCCGCAATGGGTCTACGTCGCCAACCAGAATGCGGTGGTGCGCATCGCCTATCGGAACGGCGATCTGGCGGCGCGCGGCGCGCCCGAGACGGTGGTCGCGCGGCTCGCCCCGACGACCGGCGGCCATACCACCCGCGACCTCGCGTTTTCCGGCGATGGCAGGCGGATGTTCGTCTCGGTCGGCTCGGGCTCGAACGTCGGCGACAGCGTGGGCCTCAAAACTCCGGACGAGATCCGCGCCTGGGAAGCCG
Organism: Pseudomonadota bacterium; assembly: GCA_016195115.1. Lineage (GTDB taxonomy): Bacteria > Pseudomonadota > Alphaproteobacteria > Elsterales > Elsteraceae > JACQAI01. The sequence continues at coordinate 1,923 of JACQAI010000162.1, read as the reverse complement.
AGCACGGGCTCGGCGCGGCCTGGAGTTATGAGACGCATCGCGCCGATGTGCTGGTGTTCGATCCCGACGGCGGCCGCGGCGCCGTGTTCGCGACCGGCATTCGCAATTGCGTCGGCCTCGCCGTGCAGCCGCAGACCGACGTGCCGTGGTGCGCGACCAACGAGCGCGACGGGCTGGGCGACGACCTGGTGCCCGACTACGTCACGCGGGTGCGCGAGCGGGCGTTCTACGGCTGGCCGTGGTGGTACCTCGGCGACCACGAGGACCCGCGCCACCGCGGCGCGCGACCCGACCTGCGCGGCAAGGTCGCGCTGCCCGACGTGTTGCTGCAATCGCATTCGGCGGCGCTCGGCATCGTGTTCTACCCGGCGGCGCCGTCGGGTGCCGCGGCGTTCCCGGCGGCGTATCGCGGCGACGCCTTCGTGGCGCTGCACGGCTCGTGGAACCGCAGCCGGCGCACCGGCTACAAGGTCGTGCGCATCCCGATGGAGAACGGCGCGCCGACCGGGGCCTACGAGGATTTCCTGACCGGCTTCGTGATCGACGACGAGCGCGTGTGGGGTCGTCCGGTCGGCGTCGCGGTAATGCGCGACGGCGCGCTCCTGATCAGCGAAGATGGCAGCGGCACACTCTGGCGTATCGCCTACGGCGGCGCGCCGCGATGACGGGGATCAACCCGGTGGCATAGGCGAGGAGGAGGCGATCATGAGGCGGGGACTCACGTTCGTTCTGGCGTTGGCGCTGCTCTGTTGCGGCACGCTTGCCGCCCGGGCGCAAGCCCAGCCCAAGCCGGAAGGCGAGATGCGCTGGGCCCTCTACGTCACGGTGTCGCCGGCCTGGCTCGACCCCGGGGAGGTGATCGGCCAGATCACGCCGTTCTGGCTGCTCTACGCGATCCACGACGCGCTGGTGAAGCCGATGCCGGGCAACCTGATGACGCCGAGCCTGGCCGAGTCCTGGATCTTGAGCGAGGACCAGCGCGATCGTGACCGGGGCGGGCTGGATCGTGCCCAAGAAGTACGTCGAGCGGGTCGGCGCCGACGGCTTCAAGAAGCACCCGATCGGGCTCGGGCCCTACAAGTTCGTCAGCCAGACCCCCGGCATCGAGCTCGTGATGGAGGCTTTCGAGGGCTACTGGCGCAAGACGCCGTCGGTCAAGCGGCTGGTGTTCAAGAGCGTCCCGGAAGCCACGACGCGGCTCGCCATGCTGAAGCGCGGCGAGGTCGACGTCGCCTATCTGCTCGATGCGCCCGAGGCGCGTGAGCTGCAGCGCGACCCGCAGTTCCGGCTGGCCTACTCCGGCGGCATCGCGAATTTCTACCTCGACTTCCTCGATCAATGGGATCCCAAGTCGCCGTGGCACGACGTGCGGGTGCGGCAAGCCGCCAGCCACGCGCTCGACCGCAAGGCGCTGAGCGAGGCGGAAACCCTCGGTGCGTCGAAGCCCACGTTCGAGTTCGCGCTGCCGTTCGAGCCCGATGCCTACGATCCCGCCAAGGCCAAGAAGCTGCTCGCCGAGGCCGGCTATCCCAACGGCTTCGACGCCGGCGAGTTCCACCAGCTGCCGCCCTACTTCTCGCTCGGCGAGTCGATCATGGACTACCTGCGCCAAATCGGCATCCGGATGACCATGAAGCCGATGGAGCGCGCCGCCTACTTCGCGGCGCTGCAGTCCAAGAAGCTGAAGGGCGTGTGCATGTGCTCGAGCGCGCTCTACGGCAACGCGGCGTCGCGGATCTCCGAGACCGTGCCGAGCAACGGGGGCTGGGCCTACGGCGGCTATCCCGACATCGACGAGCTGTACACAAGGCAGGCGGTCGAGAGCGACAAGGCCAAGCGCCAGGCCCTGCTGCACCAGATCCAGACCCTGATGCACGAGCGCGTCCGCTTCGCGCCGATCTACCAGTACATCTGGCCGAGCGG
>JACQAI010000161.1 GCA_016195115.1 Pseudomonadota bacterium | reverse complement strand
GGCTCGCGCCGAAGCCCAAGGGCGATGGCTCGCTGTTCGAGATGATGCAGCGCTCGCCCTTGCGTGATTTGGATTTCGAGCCGCGCGGGGTTCGAGCACCTGTGCGGAACCCAGCGTTTTGACGGGTTGGCTGCTCGATACCAACGTCATCTCCGAGCTGCGCAAGCGGGGTTGCGACCCGAAGGTGAAGCGATGGACGGAGGCGCAACGCCCGGAAGCGCTGTTCCTCAGCACGGTCACGATCGCCGAGATTCGGTTCGGCATCGAGCGCGCCGCGGATGCCCGGTTTCGGACCGAGCTGCTCGATTGGCTGGAGACTGTGCTGCTCGGCTGGTTCGACGGCCGGGTTTTGGAGATCACCGAGTCCGTGATGCTGGAGTGGCGACGGATGGTCGAGCGCGGCCGGGCGATGCGCCATACCTTCAGTCAGCCGGATCTACTCATCGCCGCCACCGCCGCCGTGAACGGGCTCGCCGTTGCCACGCGCAATGTCGCGGATTTCGAGAAGGCCGGGGTTCTGGTGCTGAATCCGTGGCGCGAGGCGTGACGCTGAGACGGCGGAGTAGGGCGCGCTACGTCACCCGCTCGATCATCGCCATGGCGGCGGCGGGGTTGCGGACCTTGGCGCCGCTGATGAAGTAGACGAAGCAGTCGCGCGCCTTGGCCTTGGGCGCGGGTGCGTTGACCAGGCGGGTGACGTCGTCGGGCTCGCCGCCGCTGGCCCACGCGGCGATGCGCGTGGCCCAGCGGTCGAGCGATTTCTTCGAGTAGCCGGTCGGCTCGTCGTCCTGGCTGCGCTCGAGGCGCAGATAGACGAAGTCGGCGGTCAGGTCCTCGATCACCGGATGCTTGTCGGACTCGATGATCGCGTGCGCGACCTGGTGCTCGCGCAACAGCGCGATGTAGCGCGGATCGGCGAAGCTGGCGTGGCGCGCCTCGACGACGTGGCGCAGCTTCGTGCCGTCGCGCTCATGCGGCAGCAGCTTGAGGAAGGCGCCGAAATCGTCCGGATCGAACTTGAGGAACGGCGCGAACTGCCAGAGCACCGGGCCGAGCTTGGGCCCGAGCGTGAGCGGCCCGGAGCCCAAAAAACGCTCGATCGACGGCGCCGCCTCGGCCAGCGGCTTGCGGTGGGTGGCGTAGCGCGAGCCCTTGAGCGCGAACACGAAGTCGTCCGGCGTCTCGGCCGCCCACTTGCGGAAGCTGGCCGGGGTCTGGGTCCGGTAGAAGGTGCCGTTGATCTCGATCGAGCTCAGCCGCTCGCCGGCGTAGCGCAGCTCCTGGGCGTGCGGCAGCTTGGCGGGATAGAACGCGCCGCGCCACGGCGCGAAGGTCCAGCCGCCGATGCCGATCCGGATGGTCATGCGCCACCTCCTCGTGTCGTGCGAGCCTAGCCAAGCGCGCGCACAGCCTGAAGCACTCTGCGGATTTGCATAGATGCTTCACATATTTGATTCGTTTTATATAAAGCGATAGGTGTGGCGCCCGGCCAGATTCGCTCCAAGGGCAGGCATGGCGCTCAAGCTCGGCATCAGGATCCGGATCAACGGCGGCTTCGGCGTGCTGGTCGCGCTGAGCCTGGGCTTCGCCGGTTTCGCCTACTGGCAGCTGGCGGGCATCGGCGACGAAGTCGGCCGGCTCAGCCGGCTGTCCGATCTCAACACCCGCGCCGCCGAGATCGGCGACAGCTTCGAGACCATCCGGTTCTCCCTGCTGCGCTTCCGCGCCTTCGGCGAGGCCGCGGCGCTGCAGCCGGCCGCCGAGGCCGAGACGCGCGCCGGGCGCCTGCTCGACGAGACGCGGCGCAGCATCACGGCGGGCGACCGCCGCCGCGCCTACGACACCCTGGCGGGCGCGCGCGCCGAGATCCGCGGCGATCGCGAGGCCCTGACCGTGCTCGCCAACCAGATGCAGGCCGAGCGCGCCAAGCTCAACACCGTCGGCGAGGAGCTCACCGAGACGATCGCCAAACTGGTCGACGCGGCGCTCGCGAGCGGCGACCAGATGACGATGTCGGCGGCCAACCGCACCGAGCGCGCCTTCCAGCTGGTGCGTGTCGGCGTGTGGCGCTTCCTCGCGACCAAGGATCCGACGGCGCTCGAGCTGATCAAGCGCCAGGGGCCGCGCGCCGCGGCCGGGCTGGTGGCGGTCCGCGCAGCCGAACCGCCCCCGGCGATCGGCGCGCTGATCGAGCCGGCCAAGGCCGCGCTCGCCGGCTACGTCCAGAGCTTCGACATGCTGTCGGCCGCGATGCTCAAGACCGAGGCGCTGTTCGACAAGCAGATCGTGCCACGCATCGCCGCGATCCAGACCGCGCTCGAGGGCGTGCAGAGCTCGCTGACGCGCGAGGTCGTCGCACTCCGGCAAGAGACCCAGAGCACCATCGTCGAGACCATGACGATGCAGCAGATCGTCGGAGGGCTGGTGCTGCTGATCGGCGTGCTGACCGGGGTGCTGATCAGCCGCAGCATCACGCGGCCGGTCGGCGGCATGACGGCGGCGATGGGCAAGCTCGCCGGCGGCGATACCGACGTCGACATCCCGTCGCGCGACAACACCGACGAGCTCGGCGAGATGGCGCGCGCGCTCGAGGTCCTCAAGGAGAATTCGATCGAGCGCGCCCGGCTGCGCGAGGAGCAGGCGCAACGCGACGCGGCCGCCGCCGAGGAGCGCCGCCGATCGATGGTCGCGCTGGCCGACGCCTTCGAGAAGAACGTCGGCGGCATCGTCCAGGTGGTCGCCACCGCGGCCGGCCAGATGCAGGGCTCGGCCCACGCCATGACGGGCACTGCGGACGCGGTGACGAAGCGCGCCGCCGCGGTGTCGGCCGCCTCGACCCAAGCCAGCGCCAACGTCCAGACGGTGGCGTCGGCGACCGAGCAGCTGACCGCGTCGATCGGCGAGATCGGCCAGCAGGTCGAGCGCTCGTCGAGGATCGCGGCGCGTGCCGTCGAGGACGCGCGGCGCACCGACACCACGGTCGAGAGCCTGGCCAAGGCCGCCGAGAAGATCGGCGAGGTCGTCGGCCTGATCCAGAACATCGCCGCCCAGACCAACCTGCTGGCGCTCAACGCGACGATCGAGGCGGCGCGCGCCGGCGACGCCGGCAAGGGCTTCGCGGTCGTGGCGTCCGAGGTCAAGAGCCTGGCCAGCCAGACCGCCCAGGCGACCGAGGAGATCGCGGCGCAGATCGGCGCGATCCAGACGACCACGGGCGAGGCCGTGACCGCGATCCGCGCGATCGGCGCGACGATCGGCGAGATGAACCAGATCTCGGCCGGCATCGCGGCGGCGGTCGAGGAGCAGGGTGCGGCGACCCGCGACATCGCCGGCAACGTCCAGCAGGCCGCGCGCGGCACGGATGAGGTCTCCTCCAACATCGCCGGCGTGTCGCAGGCCTCGAACGAGGTCGGCACGGCGGCCAACCAGGTGCTGATCGCGGCCGAGGAACTGTCGCGCCAGTCCGACCGTCTGAAGGAGGAGATGGCGAGCTTCCTCAAGACCGTGCGTGGCGCCTAGCGGCAGGGGCTGTCGTCGGGTTCCGGCGGGGCGGCACCGGGTGCCGCCCTTTTCATTTGTGCCCGGCTTGCCGCCTGCGGCACGCTGGCGGCCCACCGGTTCGGAGGTCAGGCCATGAGCGTCGTCAAGCAAGCCGTGCTGCCCAAGGATCTGGCGAAACCCAAGGGGGTGTGGTCGACCGTGGTCGCGGCCAAGCCCGGCACCCTGGTGTTCATCGCCGGCCTGGTCGCCACCAACGCCGCCGGCGAGGTCGTCGGCGTCGGCGACATTGGGGCACAGACGCGTCAAGTCTGCGAGAACCTGCGCACCGCGGTGCGCGCCGCCGGCGGCGAGCTGTCCGACATCATGCGGGTCGACGTCTATACGCGCGAGATCGCGCCCGCGGCCTTCCAGAAGATCCACGCGGTGCGCCGCGAGTTCTTCCCGACCGAGCCGCCGGCCTCGACCATGGTCCAGGTCTCCGGCCTGGTCGACGAGCGCTATTTGATCGAGATCAACGCCATCGCGGTGATCTGACGTCGCCCGGCGCGGCAGGGGGCGCAGCCCCCGCGAGCGCCTTCAACGACCAAACACGGGACTTGGCACCGCCGCGCTGATTATGATTGGCGCTTGCGGGGCTTCGCCCCTGCCGCGCTACGGGAGGACGACCATGAAGCTCTACGGTCACTGGCGGTCGCTCGCGGCGTTCCGCGTGCGCATCGCGCTCAATCTCAAGGGCATCGAGGCGGAAACCGTTTATGTCGACCTCGCCCAGGGCGAGCAGCGCTCGGACGCCTACCGCGCGGTCAATCCCGCGATGGTGGTGCCGAGCCTGGTCGACGGCGCCGGTCCGCCGCTGTCGCAGTCGCTGGCGATCAGTGCGCAACTTCCTCGAGCACGAGCTCAAGCTCAGCGAGGCGCAGCGCCTCGCGTGGATCCGCCACGTCATGCTGCGCGGCTTCGAAGCGCTCGAGGCCAACCTGGCGCGCGATCCCGGCACGGGAAAGTTCTGCCACGGCGATCAACCGACCTTGGCCGACATCTGCGTGACCGCGCACGTCATCGGCGCCGGCTATTTCAACATCGACGCCAAGCCGTATCCGACGGTGAAGCGCATCGCCGACACTTGCCTGGCGCTCGACGCCTTCGCGCGTGCCCATCCGTTGAAACAGCCCGACGCGCCGCCGGGTGGTCTGCACTGATTGACAGTGCGACACCGTCCCCCTTGAGGGGGAGGGTGGGGAGGGGGATATCCTGCGGCGCGCAGGGGAGGACAACAAAATGCTCAAACGAGCACACATCATCGCGCTGGCGATCGGCATCGGCCTCGTGGGTCCGGCGGCCGCCGCCGACCCGCCGCTCAAGATCCGCATCGGCTGGGCGACCATGCCGGGGCACCTCATTCCGGTGCTCTATTCCAAGCGCGAGATCCTGCGCCACTACGGCACGGTCTACACCGTCGAGACGGTGAACTTTCGCGGCAGCACGCCGCAGATCACCGCGATGGCCGCCAAGGAGCTCGACATGGCGGCCTACGCGCCGCCGTCGCTGGTGCTGTCGGTGACCAACGCCCGGCTCGACGTGCGCGCGGTCGCCGACATGATCCAGGACGGCGAGCCCAATCACAACTCCGACCAAATTCTGGTCAAGACCGCGTCGGGCCTCGACAGCCCGGCCGGTCTCAAGGGCAAGCGCGTCGCGACCAACGCCATCGGCTCGTACATGGACACGTCGGTGCGCGCCATGCTGCTGAAGAGCGGCCTGATCGACAAGCGCGACTACACCATCGTCGAGGCGGCGTTCCCGACCATGCCGGCGATGATCGAGGAGGACAAGGTCGACGCCATCGGCACGGTGCAACCGTTCAGCACCCAGATGGTCGCGACCGGCCGCTACAAGATACTGTTCCGCACGCGTGACGCGCTCGGGCGGACGCAGGCCGTGTTCCTCGCCGCGCGCGGCGAGTTTCTCGACGCCAATCGCGCGGCATTGATGGATTTTTTCGAGGACCACGTGCGTGCGTTGCGCTGGTTCCAGGATCCCGCCAACCATGCCGAGGCCATCGCGATCATCGCGGCCTTCACCAAGCAGCCGCCCGCGGCGCTCGACTACCTGTTCTCCGAGAAGGACTACTATCGCGATCCCTTCGCCCATGTGAACGGGCCCGGCATCCAGTCGGTGATCGACGTCTCGAAGGAGCTCGGGTTGCTGCCGACCACCATCCAGGCCGAGCCCAAGTACGTCGACCAGTCGTTCACGCGCGAGGCCGAGCGCCGGATCCGCGCCGGCAAGTGACCGCCCCATGACCCCGGGCATCGCCGTCGAGGGCGTCAGCCACGTCTACCGCACGCCGGACGGTCGCGGCGTGCACGCCCTCGCGGACATCGCGCTCGCGGTCGCGCCCGGCGAGTTCCACGCCTTGCTCGGCCCGAGCGGCTGCGGCAAGAGCACGCTCCTCTATCTGATCGGCGGCTTCCTCTTGGTCGAGCAGGGCTCGATCCGAACCGCCAAAGGCGCGGTCACCGGGCCGGGGCCGGACCGCGGCATCGTGTTCCAGAACTTCGCGCTGTTCCCGTGGAAGACGGTGCGGCAGAACGTGCTCTACGGCCTGGAGAAGCTCGGCCTGCCGCGCGAGGAGCAGATGCGCCGCGCGCAGCATTACATCGACATGGTGAAGCTCAGCGGCTTCGAGGACAGCTATCCGAACCAG
>JACQAI010000071.1 GCA_016195115.1 Pseudomonadota bacterium | reverse complement strand
TGTAGCCGGTCTTGTCGCCCGACTTGACCTGCACCCAGTCGCCGCTGGTGCCGAGCACCTGCAGCCGGGCGCCCTGCTTCACCTGGCCGAGCCGCGGCGACCTGGTGCTCGGCTCGGCACGCAGATTGGCGTACGAGGTTCGGACGGTCGCGGTGCCGCCGGCCTGGGCGGGCACGATGGCGCGCTCGATCGCCAGCGCGTCGCGAGACGGCATGCTCGACCAGGCGGGCGCACCAAGCGCCACAGTGCCGAGCATGAGCAGGGTCGATGCCACTACCAGCCGTGCCGTCATGGTGTCCTCCCGTTCGATGCGGATGAGCGCCTTCAGACGAGGCATTAACATGCCACGGACCAGCCGGTTGCGCGACTGTCGGGATAGCCGGCACGCTCGGTGGCACCAAGAGGGTGATGGGGTCCGATTGAATCGTCCACCCTTCCCGTCATCCCGGCGACAGCCGGGATGACGGTTTTGTTTTGGAATCGGTTCAACTCGAACGCATCGTGCTCTGGTCGCTCGGGCGGTGCAATTCCGCCGGCGGCCGCGTGAAGATCGGGCGGCCGCGCTTGAAGCCCCACAGCGCCTGCGCCAGCTCGGCGACCGCGGTCGGCGCGTCGGGCGCGTCGAGCACGGTCAGGTCGGCGACATTGCCGGGCGCGATCGCGTAGTCGGCGAGCCGCATCAGCCGGGCCGAGCGGGTCGTCACCATGTCGAGACAGGCCGCCAGGCCCTCGCGCGTCGCGACATGGCAGACGTTGGCGTAGAGGTTGGCCATGCGGATGAGAGAACCGTCGCCGTAGGGCGTGAACGGATTCATGACGTTGTTGGTCGACAGCGAGCAGTTGACCCCAGCCTCGACCAACCAATGCGCCGGCGTGACGCCGCGCAGGATGCTGTGCTCTTGGCGCCGGCCCATCAGGAACAGATCGGTCGCCGGCAGCACGGTGACGGCGACGCCGACGTCGGCGAGCCGGCGCGCGATCGCGTCGAAGCGCGCGCGCGGCTGCACCGAGAGCTGGGTCGCGTGGCCGACCGCGACGCGGCCGCCGTAGCGAAATTCTTCGGTCTTGTCGCAGACATACTCGATCTGCATGCCGTCGGCGGTCTCGGCCAGGTCGAGATGCATGTCGATGTCGACGTCGAACGCTTGGGCGATCGCGAACACGCGGTCGATGTGGCCGCGCGGATCGGTGTCGGCGTACGGCACGGCGCCGACCGTGCGCGCGCCGCGCTTGAGGCCTTCGACCAGCAGCGCGTCGGTGCCCGGCCGGTTGAGCAGGCCTTCTTGCGGGAACACGCAGATCTCGACGTCGATCGCCCAGGCGTAGTCGCGGGCCAGGCGTTGCACGGCCTCGAAGCCGAGCAGCCCGATGCCGGGATCGACCTCGACATGGGTGCGCATGCGCGTGGTGCCCTGCACGATGCAGCGCTCGAGCATGCGCCGGCCGCGCGCATAGATGTCCTCGGCGGTGAACGCCTGCTTGGCGCGCCCGACCTCGGCGATCGCCTCCTGCACCGTGCCCTCGCGGATCGTGCAGCGATCGAGGATGCAGGTCTTGTCGAGATGGATATGGGTCTCGATCAGCCCGGGCACGACCAGCCGGCCGCCCAGATCGATGGTGCGGCAGTCGGCCTGTAGACCCGGCGCCAACGCCGCGATGCGGCCGTCGGCGACACCGATGTCGAGCGCGTCGTCGCGAGCCGCGAGCCGCGCGTTGCAGAGGATCAGGTCCATCGCCCTCGAATAACACAATCCCTCCCCCGCGCGTCAGCGTGGGGGAGGGGATGTAGGGCGGTCATTTCTCGGTCATGACCACGAGGCTGCCGCGTTCGCCGGCGCGCAGGCGCTCGAGGTGGAGGGCGACGCAGCCGTCGTCGGGCAGCTCGGCGGCGAGCGCGCTGAACGCCGCCTCGGCCTTGAGGTCGCCGGCGTCGAGCAGGCCGTAGGCCTCGCGGTAGCGCGCGATCTCGCTGGTGCCCCAGCGCGGCTCCTCGATCAGCTCGAAGACGTCGATCGCTTCGTGGCGACCCTTGAGGATGATGCGGCCGAGCGGCCGCACCCGCGTCTCGTCGCATCGGCTGAGGGTTTCGCCGGAGATGATGACGCGGGTGTTGAAGTGCTTGTTGAGGCCCTCGAGGCGCGAGGCGGTATTCACCACGTCGCCGAGCGCCGAGTACTTCATCTTGACCTCGGCGGAGCCGACGTTGCCGACGAACACGGTGCCGGTGTGCACGCCGATGCGCGTGCGGCCGAACGGCACGTCGTCGGCCTGCTGGCGCTGGCGGAAGGCTTCGGCGTAGCGGTCGAGGGCATGCGCGCAGGCGACGGCGCGCGCCGCATGGTCGGGCTGGTTCTGGGGCGCGCCGAAGAACGCCAGGATGGCGTCGCCGATGAACTCGTTGACCATGCCGCCGTGCTGCTTGATGACCTCGCACGCACCGTCGAGATAGCTGTTGAGGATCGGCGCCAACACGCTCGGATCCATGCGCTCCGCCATGGTCGTGAAGCCGGCGACGTCGGTGAACATGAAGCTCATCTCGCGGCGCTCGCCGCCGAGCACCGGGAGGCGGTCGCTCTTGATCATGGTGTCGACCATCTCGGGCGCCAGGTAGAGCCCGAACATCTTGCGGATCAGCCGTTTGTCGCGGTCGGCGATGGCGATGCGGTAGACCAGCATGACGGCGAACGACAGCACGGCCACGAGCGCCGGCGCGAGCAGCGGCAGCACCAGGCCGTCGTGGAAGACCACGATCGCGAGCCCGACGTAGACGACCAGGCCGATCGCCAGCGCCGCGCCGGCCGGGCCGAGCGGCGCCAGCGCGCTGACCGTGGCGGCCGCGATGCCGAAGCCGTCGGTGATCGCCGCGTCGGTGGTCGGCGAGAGGTCGTGCAGCGGCTCGTGCCGCAGCAGATTGTTGATCGCCGTGGCGTGGATGAACACGCCCGGAATGGTCTCGCGCACGACCGGTGGGCCCTGCAGCGCCGCGAGCGGCTCGGTGGCGCAGCGCGGCTGATTGCCCGCGCCCTCGGGTCCGGTGACCCAGCGCGACGAGGTCGGCTTGCGATCCTCGACGTCGAGCACGACGCCGAGCAGCACGACCTTGCCGGCGAACGCCGCGCGCAGCACGTCGGGCTTGTCGGCGGCGGCGCAGGCGTAAACGTCGTGCAGCGCATAGACCGGGATGTCGGTGCCCCCGCCGGAGAAGTTGAGCAGCAAATTGTCGTCGCGCGCCGGGATCCGCCAATCGCCGAGCCACGCGGCGCCGTCGTGCCACGAGATCGGCGCGCGCGCCGCCCGGGCCGCCAGCTCGGCCGAGAACGACGGCTCGCGCCGCGTGCCGCTCTGGCGGTCCTCGACCGTGAAGCTGAGCGGGGCGCGCCGGATCACGTCGTCGTTGTCGCCAATCAAGTTGACGGAGCGGATGTTTTTCTCGTGCCCGACCGCGAAACTCTGGCCGGGCGACGGCGCGATCGGCAGTTGCGAGTGCTGTACCTTGCCGAGCACGACGCGGCCGTCGCGGCTGGCATCGCGCAACGCCAGCAGGAACTCGCGGTCGTAGCCGCGCAGCAACGGCTCGACCGACTCCGAGACGATGGCGTCGAACCCAACCGCCACCGCGCCGGCGCCGACGACGCTGTTCAGCACCTTGGCCATCTGCGGTGTCCACAAGGCTTTGGGCAAGCCGGCAAAGGGCGCGGTGCGGTAGGTTTCCTCGTCGATCGCGATTACCGCGGTGTGCGATGAAGATGCCGGGTGCAGCGGTCCATAGGCGGCGTGACGCAGCCAGGTCAAGGTGTCGATCGACAGGCCTCTCAAGACCTCGCCGCCGGCGACCAAGGTCAGCGATGTCGCGAGCGTACCGACCGCGAGCGCAACCAGCAGGTCGCGAGGCTTGATCGCCACGAGCGCCGACGACCGCTACTGCAGGCGCACCAGACGCCCGACGGCGGGCGCGGCGCCCGGCTTGGCCTGCGGGTCGACCCTGAAGACCACGGTATGGCCGCCGCTGGTTGCCTGATAGAG
>JACQAI010000070.1 GCA_016195115.1 Pseudomonadota bacterium | reverse complement strand
AGCTGCAGGAGTTCCAGCAGTTCATGGCGTCCTACCGCGAGAAGCTCAAGAGCTCGAGCTTGAGCGCGATCAACTGACGGCGGGGCACCCGCCGTCATCCTCGCGCCAGGCGCGAGGATCCACGCCTTGGGAGCGTGACCGAGCCCAACCCCAACACGCAGAGAGCGATTGATCGAAGGCCGCTCGTGCATCGACGAACCACTGCCACATGCTCGCGTTTGTGCCCCGATCGACGCGCCGGCCGGGAAGGCGAACCGGTGGGCCCCCAATCGAAATCGCACGGCGGCCTAATGTGGCTGACTGCTGCGCTGCTGCTGGCTTTGTTGCTCTCGGGTTGCGGGACGGCTGAGCGTCATCTTCGCAATCCTCAGACCGGCGAGACCGCGACGTGCTCTTTTGGTCCGATCCTCGGGGACGTGGTCGTGCGCCCCGACGATCCCTATTGCCGCTGCCTGTCAGACCGCGTCGCCCAGGGCTTCGTCCTTACCGACGAGCCGACGCTTTACCTGTGCCCGGTCGAGCGACCCAAAGACGGCTGAATTCGGTGCAGCCCCCCTGGCCGTCACGCCGCCAAGGCGTGGATCCTCGCGCCTAAGCGCGAGGATGACGATCTGTGTTGTGGCGCAGTGGGGGAGGTGGCCCGCTATGTCCCGAAGCTTTGAACCAGGCTGCCGGCGATCAGGAACCAGCCGTCGACCAGCACGAAGAAGATCAGCTTGAAGGGCAACGACACGATCGCGGGCGGCAGCATCATCATGCCCATCGACAGCAGCACCGAGGCCACCACCATGTCGATGATCAGGAACGGCACGAACAAGAGGAAGCCGATCTCGAAGGCGCGCCGGAGCTCCGAGATCATGAACGCCGGCACCAGCGCGCGCAGCGGCGTCGCCTCGCGGGTTTCGGGCGTCGGCGTCTTGGAGATGTCGAGGAACAGCTTGAGGTCTTTCTCGCGCACGTTCGTCATCATGAAGCGGTGGAACGGCGCGAGCGTGCGGTTGAGCGCCTCGGCCTCGCTGATCTCCTCGTTGATCAGCGGCCGCACGCCGGTGTTCCACGCCTGCTCGAGCGTCGGCGCCATGACGAAGGCGGTGAGAAACAGCGCCAGGCTGATGATCACCGAGGACGGCGGGCTCTGCTGGATGCCGATTGCGGTTCTGAGGAACGACAGCACCACGACGATGCGGGTGAACGACGTCACCATGACGAGGATCGACGGCGCCAGGCTGAGCACCGTCAACAGCGCCAGCAGTTGGATCAGCCGCGCGGTCGTGCCGCCGCTGCCGTCGCCGAGGTCGAGGCTCAGGGTCTGGGCGAGCGCCGGAGCGGCCGTGAGCGCGAGCGCGGCGGCGCCCGCCGCCAAGCCAACCACCAATCCGGGCACGATCGTAAAGCGACGCATGAGGCTCACCGGGGATCAGACGTTCGGGGTGACGGCGCGAGCGGGCCAGGGTCGGACGGCGCGGCGATGCCGGTCTCGACCACCGTGTCCTGCATCGCGCCTAAGAGCAGCAGGTGCTCGGCGCCGTCGCGCCGGACCAGCACCAGCCGGCGCTTGGCGTCGAGCGGCAGCACCTCGACGATCGCCAGGCGCCGTTGGCCGCCGCGCGCCGCCATGCGGGGGCCGAAGCCAAGCCGGCGCGCGCCCAGCGCCAGCAGGCCGATCAGCGCCAGGACGACCGCCAGCGCCAGAATGAACTGTCCGTAGGAAGCAAGGTCCACGGTCTATCCAGCCGCGCGCGCGGAGATTGGGTTCAGTCGCGGCCACCGGAGCCCTTGCCGTAGGCGTCGGCGGCGACGCGCGGCGAGGTATCGGCGTCCTGGGGCAGATTGCCGAAATGGTGCAGCAGCTCGGCGGCCAGCCGGTCGAGCAGGGCCACGAGGTGGCCCAGCCGGTCGACCGTGGCGCGGGCCTCGGGGCCGGGCAGGGCCTGGGCGGCGCGGCACGCCGCGTCGATCCGGCCGTCGATGCCGGCGAGGTCGAGCATCTGGCCCTGGCCGACCAGGCTGAGCGCCAGCTCGAGCTCGTGGGCGAGCGCATCGAGCTCGGCGGTCAGCGCGAGCGTCGGCGCGGGCGCGGCCGGACCGGCCTCGGGCGGCGGCGTTTCGGCTGGACTGGTCACGCCGCGGTTCCGTCCGGGGCGGCGCGGCCGGCCGCCTGGTTGGCCCGGTAGAGATAGTTCAGGATCTCGGCAACCGCCTCGAAGCAGGCGATCGGGATCGGACAGTTGGCCTGGACCGCGGCCAGGATCTGGGCGAGATCGGCGTCCTCGCGCACCGCGATGCCCGCCGCGAAGGCGATCTCGAGGATCTTTTCGGCCAGCGCGCCGCGGCCGCTCGCGACCACGGTCGGCAGATCGCCCACCTCGTGCTTGAGCGCGACCGCGATCGAGGTCGGACGCGACTTGGGCGAGGGCGAGGGTTGGCCAGAATCGGCTTGGTCTGACACGGCTGGCGTCACCCGGCGGACCTTGGTAATTTTGCCCGAAGTCTGGGGAGTCAAGCTTAACGAACTCTAAATAAAGCGGGACGTTGAGCTTTTTGTCCATTGTTTACGTCCTGTTAACGCCGTTTTCCGATAGTGGCCGAGAGATTTTCGGCGGGCCGCGGCGGCGGCGGGTGACCTCGGGTGCGGGCGCATGGATCTGTCCAAGCAGACCCTGTTCAAGATGATCACCGAGCGCATGTCCTATCTGGGACTGCGCCAAAAAGTGCTGTCGCAGAATGTCGCCAACGCCAACACGCCGAACTACCAGGCGCGCGACCTCAAGCCGCTCAACTTCAAGGACCAGCTCGCGCGCGAGGCCCATCGCGTGACGCCGGCGATCACCCAGGCCAACCACTTGCCGCCGGTGACGCCGTCCGAGCCGTTCGAGATCCAGAAGCAGAAGCGACCCTACGAGACCACGCTCGACAAGAACGGCGTCGTGCTCGAGGAGCAGGCCCAGAAGGTTGCCGCGACCCAGGTCGACTATCAGACCACGACCGCGCTCTACCGCAAATACGTCGCGATGTTCAAACTGGTGATGTCGCGTTAACCGGAGTGAGCTGACTTGGATCTCAAGGACGCACTGTCGATTTCGGCCTCCGGCATGAAGGCGCAGGGTACGCGCCTCAGGGTGATCTCGGAGAACCTGGCCAATGCCAGCTCGACGTCGCAGACGCCGGGCGGCGAGCCCTATCGCCGCAAGGTCCTGACCTTCGGCAACGTGCTCGATCGCACCCTCGGCGCCCAGTTGGTCCAGGTACGCTCGATCGGGCCCGATCGCAGCGACTTCGAGCTCAAGTACGAGCCGTCCCATCCGGCCGCCAATTCCGACGGCTACGTCATGACGCCCAACGTCAATCCGATCATCGAGATGGCGGACATGCGCGAAGCCCAGCGCAGCTACGACGCCAACGTCAGCGTGATCGAGAGTTCGCGCATGATGCTGCAGCGGACGTTGGAGATCCTAACGAGCTAGTTCGACCGGCGCCGTGACCGGCGCTTTCGCGTGATTTTGCCGGAGTTCTGAACCATGCCGCCGATCAATCCCGCCAACGCCATTGCGGCCTATAGCAACACCGCGCGCGCGGCGGTGCCGACGGCCGAGCTCAGGCCGCAGGCCGGTCCGACCTTCGCCAACCTGGTCGAGACCGTCGCCGAGCAGGCGCTCAACACCTCGCACGCCGCCGAGAAGGTCAGCATCCAGGCGGTTGCCGGCAAGGCCGACCTGACCGACGTCGTGACCGCGGTGTCGAACGCCGAGATGACCTTGCAGACCGTGGTCGCGGTGCGCGACCGTGTCATCGGCGCCTATCTCGACATCCTCAAGATGCCGATCTGACGCCGGCGTTTTCGCCGCCGGGCGTCCCCGCATGAACGAGGCCGACACCGTCGAGATCGCCCGCGAGGCGATCCTGGTCCTGTTGCAGGTGTCGGGCCCCCTGATGCTGATCAGCCTGGGGGTCGGGCTGGTGATCTCGCTGTTCCAGGCGGTCACCCAGATTCAGGAGATGACGCTGACGTTCGTGCCCAAGATCGTCGTCATGTTCGTGTCGCTCCTGGTGCTGCTGCCCTTCATGCTGGCGTCGCTGACGCACTTCTACGAACGGTTGATGGACCGCATCATAGGGCTCGGGTGAGCCGCCATGGCGATGCTGCAGCGCCTGCTGACCGCGGAGGTGTTCGCGCTGCTGTTGGTGTTCGCGCGGGTCGGCTCGGCCATGGTGCTGCTGCCCGGCATCGGCGAGAACTACGTCTCGCCGCGCGTCCGGATCCTGCTCGCCGGTGCGATCACCATCGTGGTTGCGCCGGTGGTGACGCCGCACCTGCCGCCCCAGCCGGGCTCGCCGTGGGTGCTCGGGCTGCTGCTCGGCGGCGAGATCGGCATTGGTCTGTTCATCGGCTCGGTCGCGCGGATCATGATGGCGACGCTCGAGACCGCGGGTACGCTGATATCGTTCCAGATCGGCCTGGCGACCGCCTCGGTGTTCAATCCGCTGATCTCCGATCAGGGCTCGCTGACCAGCGTGCTGATCTCGATCGCCGGCATGGTGCTGCTGTTCGAGACCGACATGCACCACCTGATGCTGCGCGGCGTAGTCGACAGCTACACGCTCTTTGTCCCCGGCGCACTGCCGCCGATCGGCGACTTCACCGAGATGATCAGCCGGACGGTCTCGCGCAGCTTCGCGATTGCGCTGCAGATCGCCTCGCCGTTCCTGGTCGTCTCGCTGATGCTCTACGTCGCGCTCGGGCTGGTCTCGCGACTGATGCCGCAGCTGCAGATCTTTTTCGTCGCCCTGCCGCTCCAGATCGTGCTCGGCTTCCTGCTCCTGGTCGTGACCTTCAGCAGCCTGCTGCTATGGTTCCTCGACCATTTTGCCGCGGTCATGCGTGGCTTCCTCGCGCCGGTGTCGTGATGGCGCCGGCGATCGCCCCAGGCCGGCGCGGGTGCCGGCCGCGTGAGCGGACCTGATGTCCGACGATCCCGAATCCAAAACCGAAGAACCGAGCGGCAAACGCCTCGGGGACGCGCGCGAAAAGGGCCAGGTCGCCCAGTCGCGCGAGGTCGCGCACCTCATCATGGTGTCGGCGATGCTGGTCGTCATCCTGATGCTCGGGCCGCTGCTGACGCGCGATCTGGCCCTGATGCTTCGGCGCTTCGTCGAGCTGCCGCACCAAATCCGGATCGACCACGACGACTTCCATTTCCTGATGGTCGACATGAGCGGCCAGCTCGCCGCGGTGCTGGCGGTCCCGCTGCTGCTGCTGCTGCTCGCCGCGTTCGCGCCGAGCTTGCTGCAGAACGGCTTCCTGTGGTCGACCCAGGGCCTGACGCCGCAGCTCAGCCGGATCAGCCCGTTCTCCGGCCTCAAGCGGCTGTTCTCGCTGCGCAACGTCACCGAGCTCGCCAAGGGCATCGTCAAGATGGCCCTGGTCGGCATCGTCGCGACGGTGCTGCTGCTGCCGCTCTTCGGCTACGTCGAGCAGTACATCTCGACCGACGTCTTGATGCTGCTGCCGCAGCTCTTGACCCTGTCCGTCAAGCTGTTGTCCGGCGTGATCGCGATCCTGGTCCTGGTCGCCGGGGCCGACTACATCTACCAGCGCTACGAGTTCATGAAGTCTCTGCGCATGACCAAGCAGGAGGTCAAGGACGAGTTCAAGCAGATGGAAGGCGATCCGGTCATCAAGTCGGCGTTGCGCCGGATCCGCCAGCAGCGCGCCCGGACGCGCATGATGGCCGCGGTGCCGACCGCGACGGTGGTGGTGACCAACCCGACCCACTTCGCCTGCGCGCTCAAGTACGACCCGGGGATGAACGCGCCGGTGCTGCTCGCCAAGGGCGCCGATCTGCTGGCGCTGCGCATCATCGACAAGGCCCGCGAGCATTTCATCCCGGTGGTCGAGAACCCGCCCTTGGCGCGAACCCTGTTCGCCAGCGTCGAGGTCGACGCGGAGATTCCGCGCGAGCACTACAAGGCGGTTGCCGAGGTCATCGGCTTCGTCATGCGCATGAAGAAGCGCGCGGTCCACTGACGCGCGGCGGGGGTAGTTCCGTCAAGTTCGCGGAAGAGATAAGTATTGTGTCCCTGGAATTTCTGGGAAGAGATAAGTATTGTGTCCCTGGAATTTCTGTGGAATTTTTCCCTGGAATTT
>JACQAI010000160.1 GCA_016195115.1 Pseudomonadota bacterium | reverse complement strand
GTGAGGAAATTCCCCCTCTCGCCGTCTTTTTCCCGTCATCCCGGCGAAAGCCGGGATCCAGGGGCCACACGCTCGGACCGTTTCGCCCGTGACCCTTGGATCCCGGCTTTCGCCGGGATGACGGCGCGGGGGAATTCGATTTCCTCACACGCTCTTTCGCCGGGATGACGGTTTTGTTTTGGGATCGGGTCAACTCGAACGCAGCGTGCTCTAGCCCTCGATCTCCGCCTTGACCGCCTCGACCAGCGCGCGGCGCGCCGCGACGCCGGCGGAAAACCGGTTGCCGACGATCGCGCCGCCATCGACCACCAGGTCGATGCCGTTGACGAAGCTGCCGGCATCGGAGGCCAGGTACAGCGCCGCCCGGGCGATGTCCTCGGGCATGCCCGCGCGTGGTATCGGCTGCGCCTCGGCGAAACGCGCCGTCACCGTCGCGAGGTGCCGGTCGGCGACGTCGCTGTCGATGCCGATGGCCTTGGCGAACACGCCGGTGACGATGGCGCCGGGCGAGATGCAGTTGACCCGGATGTTGCTCTCGCCCAGCTCGGCGGCGACGCAGCGCGTCGCGTGGAGGACCGCCGCCTTGGCGGTCGAGTAGGTCTGGGCGCTCAGGCTGGCGCGGTAGGCCGCGATGCTGCCGGTGTTGATGATGCTGCCGGAACGCTGGCGCAGCATGATGGGTGCTACGAACTTCATGGCGAGCACGACGGCGCGCAGCACCACGGCCATCATCTGGTCGTACTCGGCGATGTCGAGGTCGACGATGCTGCGCTGCGCGATGCCGTAACCGGCATTGTTGAACAGGCAGTGGAGGCGGCCGAAGCGCGCCGCGGCGCCTTCGATCAGCGCCTTCAGCTCGGCCTCGTGGGCGACGTCGGTGCGCACGAAGCTGGCAGCCGGGCCCAGCCGTTGCGCCAGCGCCTCGCCGGTGTCGCGCCGCCGGCCGGCGATCACCACCGTCGCGCCCTCCTCGACGAACAGCTCGGCCGTCCGCGCGCCGATGCCGCTGGTGCCACCGGCGATGACCGCGACCTTCCCCTCAAGCACGCCCATTCGACTCGTCCTTTGAGTTGTGTGTGGCGCGGTGTCCGTGCCGCGTCACTTGGGTGGCCGCGCGCGCACCGCGGCTTCGTTGACCTCGACGCCCCAGCCCGGCCCGCTGGGCAGCACCAGCTCGCCGTTCTCGATCGCGGGCGCGTTCACGAACAGCTCGTCGCGCCACGCCACGCTGTCGATGTCGACCTCGAGCACTCGGAAATTCGGCACCACGGCGCAGAAATGCGCGCTGACCGCGGTGCACAGATGGCCGTAGTAGTTGTGCGGCGCGACGTTGACCTCATACGACTCGGCCATGGCGGCGATCTTGATCGCCTCCAGGAAGCCGTTCCAGATCACGTCGATAATCGCGACGTCGGCCGCGTAGGCCTCGAGGAAGGGCCGGAAGGCGCGGCGTCCCGTCACCGACTCGAGCGAGGCGATCGGGCACGGCGCCTGGCTGCGGATCAGCGCCAGGGCGCGCGGATCCCAGGTATCGAGCTCCAGCCACGTCAGCTTGTAGGGTTCGACCGCCTTGGCGACCTGCAGGTAGCCCTCGGTCTTGAAGTGGTAGTTGGTATCGAGGTGCAGGCCCATCGCGGGACCGGCACCCTCCCGGAACGCGCCCAAGGTGTCGCGCACGGCCTGGAGAATGGTGTCGTCGACATTCAAGGCCGGCCACCCCGGCGTGCGGCCGAAGCCGGGACCGAAGCCCGCCAGGGTCTTGCCGTCGAAGGTCAGGATGTTGGTCTTCAGCGCCTTGAAGCCCTTGGCCTTGACCTCCGCGCCGAGGGCCGCGAGCTCGTCGTAGGTGCGGATCCGCGGCGCGCCGACCGCATCGTGGTTGCGCACCCGGTAGGTGCCGCAGTGCGACCAGTAGACCGGAATGCGCGTGCGCACCGGACCGCCGAACAGCTCGTACACCGGCACACAAAGGGCCTTGCCCTTGATGTCGAGCAGCGCGTTCTCGATCGCCGCGATCGCCCGCTGGTTGACGCCGTTGGGTGCCTGCTGCGTCCGGATATAGAGCAGCGACGAGATCGCCTGGACCGGCCGTGGGTCCTGCCCGATCAGACCTTCGGCCATGCCGTGGATGACCGCCGTCAGGCCGCGGCTGCCGTCGGCCTCGGTGTATTCCGACCAGCCCGTGACGCCGTCGTCGGTGGTCACCTTCAAGAACGAGAAGGTCCGCCACCCGGCGTCGCAATGCAGGTCTTCGAACTTCACGATCTTCATGGGGCTTCCTCTCTCTCTCGGCGCCGCGCCGGCCTACTTGATCACGCCCGCGCGGCGCAGGTTGCGTTGCCACTCGCGGGCGACGTCGTCGAGCGCCTGCTTGGCGGGTTTCTCGCCGAGCAGGGTCTGGGACACGCCGACGCGCAGCGCCAGCTCGAGCCCGTCCCACGCCGGATGGGATACCGCCGGGATGCCGGTCTCGATCGCCTCCGCGGCGACCGCCGGCCAGCCGAGCTTCGCGACCATGGCGGGATCGCGCAGCGACGATCCCCGCGGCGGTGCGTTGCCGGCTTCCATGGAGCGCAGCATGGCTTCCTTGCTGCAGGCCATGCGCAGGAACTCCATCGCCCAGTCGGGGTTCTTGGAATATTTCGAGATCGCCATGAACTGACCGTCGACGATGGTCCGGCTCTGCGCCTTCGCGGTATGTCCCGGCATCGTCGCCCAGGCCCAGCGGCCGGCGGTTTGCGACGACGCCGGACTGTTGAACAGCGTGCCGTACGACGAGAAGGTCACGCTCATCGCGTAGCGGTCCTTCTGCGCGCCTGCGATGATCTCGTCGAACTCCCAGGTCATCGCCTCGGGCGGCACGACTTTGTGCTTGAGGGCCAGGTCGGCGTAGAACTGCAGCCCGGCCGCGGCGCCGTCGCTGTTGATGAAGATCTCGCCGGTCGTGAAATCCAACAAGCGTCCGCCGGCGGAGAACATCCACGGGATCGAGTTCGTGAAGGTCCCGGCGCCTTGCTTGCCCATCAGGCCGAACGCGTAGCGCGACGGCGGCGCGTTCACCGCCAGGGCCGCCTTCTGGAAGTCCGCGAACGTCGCGGGCGCCTCGGTGAAGCCCGCCTGCTGCAGCAACGCCTTCTGGTAGTGCAGGATGCCGGCGGTGAGGCGGTAGGGGATGCCGACCAGCCGTCCCTCATAGGTCCCCGCGACCTTGCCGCCGGTGAGGAAGTCGTCCCACGCGAAGCCGGGATCGCGCGCCATGATCTTGGCCACCACCTCGTTGTGGTCGAGCACGTGCGGCGACATCCAGCCGGCCATCTGGACCGACAGCAGCGCCAAGTCGATGCCGGTCGATCCGGCGCTCAGCTCGGCTTTCAAGCGTGCCCGCCAGGCATCGACGGGCAGCAGGGTGAATTCGATCTTGATGCCGGTCGCCTTCTCGAATGCCGGCGCGACCTCCTCGATCAGGGTGCGCTTCCAGGCGATCTGGTTCTCGCCGACCACGACGAGCTTGTCGGGCTTGGTCTGCGCCCACACGGGGCGCGTGGCGGCTGCCACCACGCCGCCGACCGAACCTTGCAACACGCTTCGTCTGCTCCATCCACCCATGACGTTGCCTCCCCGATGTCTCTTGATGGGACCGAAACTGTTCGTCACCCCTTCACCGCGCCGGACGACAAACCGGCGACGAGATGGCGCTGCGCCGCGAACGAAAAGATGATGACCGGCAGGATCACGAGCATCCCCGAGGCGGTGAGGCCGCCCCAGTCCATCCCGGAGTCGCCGGCGTTGAACGCCGCCATCAGGACCGGCATGGTTTGCGTTGCGTTGTTGGTCAGCACCGCGGCGAACAGGAAATCGTTCCACGCCAGCTGCAGGCACAGGATGCTGGCCGCCACCAGCCCCGGCCGCGCGATCGGCACGATGATGTACAGGAAGGTGCCGAAGCGGCTGGCACCGTCGATCCACGCCGCCTCCTCGAGCTCGACCGGCAGGTCCTCGAAATAGCCGCGCATCAGCCACACGACCAGCGGCAGGCTGAAGGTCGTGTAGGCGAGGACGACGCTGAGGCGCGTGGTCGCCAAGCCGAGCTTGCTGAACAGCACGTACATCGGCACCAGCACCGCGATCGGCGGCAGCATGCGCATCACCAGCAGCGCGAAGAACAGGAACGAGCGCCCGGTGAACGGAAAGCGCGCGAACGCGTAGGCCGCGGGCGCGCCGACGCACAACGACAGCAGCACCGCGCTGGCCGAGACGATCATGGTGTTGAGGAACGCGCGCAGGAAATCGGCGCGTTGCAGCACGTCGGCATAATTCTCGAGGGTCGGCCACCACAAATACAGCGGCGGCGTGGCGAACACCTGCAGCCGCGTCTTCAAGGACAGGCCGAACACCCAGACCAGCGGAAACAGGAACGCCACGGTCAGGGCAGTCAATCCGGCATAGATCAGCACCGCCTCCAGCCGTCGCGCGCGCCGTGAACCGACCACCGCTGCCATCACAGCGCCTGCGGTCGCCGGATCGCGGCGATGAAGAACAGGCACATCGCCATCGACATCAGCAGCATCAGCCACGCCGCGGCGGCGCCGAGGCTGAAGTCGAACTGCACGAACGACATCAGGTAGGTGTACATCGACAGCACCATGGTGGCGTTCGCCGGGCCGCCGCCGGTCATCGCGTAGATGTTGTCGAAGGCGCGGAACTCGAAAATCGTGCGCAGCAGCAGCGCGACCAGCAGATACGGCCGCAGCAGCGGCAGGGTGACGTGCCAGAGCGCCTGCCGCCGGCTGGCGCCGTCGATCAGGGCCGCCTCCAACGGATCGGACGGCAGCGACCGCAGTCCGGCCAGCAGGATCAGGGTGACGTAGGTCGTGTTCTGCCACACGCCGACCACCCAGATCGCGCCGAGCGCCGTGTCGGTGCGGCCGAGCCAGACGATCTGCTGGCCGATCCACTGGTTGAGCACGACGTGGCTGGGATCGAGCAGCAGCTTCCAGCACAGCGCCCCGACGATCGGCGTGACCATCATGGGCACGATCAACGCGGTCCGGAAGACGCGCATCCCCGGCAGATCGACGTTCAGCAGCAGCGCGATCCCCAGCCCGAGCAGCATCTGCGCCGCCACCGTCGCGGCGGTGTAGCCGAAGGTCTTGCCGAGCGCGCCGGTGAACGCCGGGTCGCTCAGCAGATCCTCGTAGTTCGCCAGGCCGACGAAGCGTCCGGTGAACAGCGGCTGGTCGAGCCCCCATCCCGTGAAACTGAGATAGAAGGAAAACGCCAGCGGCAGGCCGAACACGCACACCATGACGAGCAGCGTCGGCAGCACCGCGGCCTGGATGAAATGGCGATCGAGCCGATCGGGGATCGAGCGCCAAGCCAAGACCCCCGGGCTGCCCGTCACGCCGGCCTGACGTTCCACGGATAGGGCGCCATGCCCTGCATGACGCCCGTGATGCTCTTGCGATAGGCGGTCTTGCCGAACCACTGGCCGAGGCCGACGTAGGGCACCTCGTCCATCGTGAGGCGCGCCAGCTCGGTGGCGAGCGCCTTCTGGCGGCCGGCGTCCGGCGCGTCGAGCCAGTCCTGGACGAGTTGTTCCACCTTGGCGCTTTCGTACCAGCCGAACCAGCCGGCGAGGCCTTGGCCGCGCATGATCCCGGACGTCGCCGGGTTGCTGTAGCCGAGCGACGGACCGTAGGTGCAGAAGATGCTCCAGCCGCCTTTGTCCACTGGCTCTTGGCTGGCGCGGCGTTGGACCAGCGTGCCCCAGTCCATCTCCTGGAGGTCGACGGTCATACCGATCTGCTTGAGCATGTCGGCGGTGACCAGGCCGAGTGGGCGGATCGCCGGGAAGTCGGTCGGGTTCATGAGCACGACCCGCTGGCCCGCGTAGCCGGCGTCCTTGAGCGCCTTGCGGGCGGCGTCGTAATCGCCCGGCATGTCGGCGGATTGGTCGAGCTCGTACGGCGTGTCGCATGGGAACGCCGACCGGCAGGTGCGCCACAGGCTGGTGTCGTTGCCGAAGGTGGCGCGCATGTAGTCCTCCTGCTTGACGCCGAGGCGAATGGCGCGGCGCAGGCGGGGGTCGTTGAACGGGGCCTGGCGGGTATTGAAGCGGATCAGCGAGTAGCGGCCCTTGGGGTTGTCGATCTCGAGGTTGATGTTGCGGTCCTTGGCCAAGGTCGGAAACAGGTCTGACAAAGGCTGCTCCCACCAGTCGACCTCGCCGTTCTGCAGCGCGGCGGCGGCGGTCGTGGGGTCGGGGATGATGCGCCACTCGATGCGGGGAAAATGGGCGATCTTGGCACCGGTGCCCCAGTCCGGCGCCTCGCTGCGCGGGACGTAGGCGTCGTTCTTCTCGTAGACGACCCGATCGCCGGTCCTGAATTCGGCGGCGACGAACTTGTAGGGGCCGGAGCCGACCATCTCGGTGACCTGCTTGGCCGGATCGGTCTGGGCGAGGCGCTCGGGCATCATGAAGGGCAGCGAGCTGTCGGGCTTGCCGATCGCCGTCAGGAGCAGCGGAAACGGCTTCTTCAGCTTGAGCTCGATCGTCTTGTCGTCGGCGCTGCCGTAGCTGTCGACCACCTTGTCGAGCAGCTGGCCGATCGGCTCGCGCTTGGCCCAGCGTGCGATCGAGGCGGCGCAGTCGCGCGCCAGCACGGGTGTGCCGTCGTGGAACTTGAGGCCGTCGCGCAGGCCGATCTTCCAGGTCCGGCCATCGGCGGAGACCTCGGCGCCCGCGGCCATCTGCGGCTTCGGGACGCTGTCGGCGGCAAACGAATAGAGCATGTCGAAGACGTAGTGGGCGTGGTTGTTGGTGACCAGCGCCGTCGTCAGGACCGGATCGAGCAAGGTCAGGTTGGCCTGTGGCACAAAGCGCAAGGTCGCGGTCTTGGCGGGTTGCGCGACGGCCGGCGCGGCGAGCGTTGCGGCGGCGCCGGCAAGAAACGTGCGGCGCTTCAATGTCGGACCGTTCATGGCGGTTCCTCCCTTTTGCAGCTGATGTCAGGCGACGCCCTTGGAGCCCTTGCGGACCTGCGCGACCACGGAAGTGGCGTGGGCGGCCATCATGCGGGCGTCGTTCATCACCGAGACCATGCGGAAGCCCATGGCGATGGCGCGCGCGGCGTACGCGCCGCTGGCGCAGTGGATGCCGGCGAAGATGTTCCGCTTGGCGCATTTCTTGAGCAGCTCATCGAAGATCGTCAAAATCTGCGGCAGCTCGACGTCGAGCACCGGCGGCAGACCCATCGAGAAGCTCAGGTCGGAGGGGCCGACATAGATGCCCGCGATGCCCTCGACGTCGAGGATCGCATCGATGTTGTCGACCGCGGTCTTGGTCTCGATGATCGGAATGCACAACGTCTCCTCGTTCGCCGTGCCCTGGTAGCCGCTCGCCGGGCCGTACATGGCGGCGCGCACCGGGCCGTTGCTGCGGGTGCCGCGCGGCGGGTACTTGCACGCCGACACGAAGGCCTCGGCATCCTGCTTGGTGTTGATCATCGGGCAGATGATGCCCATGGCGCCGCTGTCCAGCACCTTGCCGAGGGTGCCCGGCTCGTTCCACGTCACCCGCGCCAGCGGCGTGACGGGATGCGCCTGCATGGCCTGGAAGCACTGCACCATCGACTGGTAGTCGTGCAGGCCGTGCTGGATGTCGACCGTGATCGAGTCGAAGCCGCACTGCGCCATCACCTCGGCCGAGAAGCCCGACGGGATGACGAGCCAGCCGTTCATCACGGCCTTGCCGGCCGCCAGAAGTTTTTTCACGTTGTTCGCCATCGCAACGCCTCCTCTATCTTCCGTCTACGCCGATCGCGGGATGAGAACCGGCATCGCCGACATGCGCCGCTGCTCGAAGTCGGCATGCGCTTGCGCGGCAGCCTCCAGGTCGTAGCGTTGGGCGTTCGGGATGCGGACGATGCCGCGGCGGACGACATCGAAGAAGTCCGCCGCCGCAGCCTCGTATTCGTCACGGTCCTCGACGAACGACAGCAAGGTCGGCCGACATACCGTCAGGGATTTGTGCAGCAGCGCCTGCAGCGCGAAATTCTCGACCTGTCCGGAGACGGTGCCGAAGTTGATCGCCGTGCCGCGCCGGCGCAGACAGCGCAGCGAGTCCATGAAGGTGTCCTTGCCGATCGAATCATAGACGACCGCGACGCCGTCGCCGTCGGTGATCGCGAGCACGCGCTCGACCCAGTCGCCGCGCGTATGGACCACCGCATGGTCGCAGCCATAGCCGGCGGCGAGCGCGGCCTTGTCGTCGCTGCTGACGGTGCCGATCACCGTCGCGCCCAGCGCCTTGGCCCATTGGCAGAGGATCAGGCCGACGCCGCCGGTCACGGCGTGGATCAGGACCGTCTCCCCGGGCTGCACCTTGTAGAGGCGGCGCAGCAGGTACTCGGCCGCCAGACCGCGTACCATCGCGGCGGCGGCGCATTCGTCGGTGATGTCGTCCGGCAGCCTGATGAGCTTGCGCGCCGGGATCAGGCGCCGGTCGGCGCAGGCGCCCGGCGTGCCGACATAGCCGACCCGGTCGCCGACCCGCAGCGTCTCGACACGGGCGCCGACCTGCTCGACGATGCCGGCGCCTTGGACGCCGAGGATGGCGGGCAGCGGCAGGGCATCGCGCCCGACGAATTGGCCGCTGCGATAATAGATGTCGACGAAGTTGAGGCCGATCGCCGTGTGCTTGATCAGCACCTCGTCGGGGCCGGGCGCGGCAAGATCAATCTCGGATCGACGGATCACCTCAGGTCCGCCGGTTTGTTCGATCAGCATCGCGTAGCTTTGCATGAGCCTCGATATCCCCTCCGACACGACGGCGCGTCAGGTCATGGGCTCTTCCGCCTCCAAGGCGAGCCGTAAGGTCGCGGCGACTTTCTTCAATCGCGGCGCCAGCTTGTTCGCCAGCACGTCGCGGGTGAGCAGCGACGACAGGCCGCTGCAATACAGGCTGAAGATCGATCCGGTCTTCGGGCTCACCAGCGGCACCGAGATGCTCGACATGCCCGGATAGTACGTCCCGATGTTGATCAGGACGCCGCTGTCCCGATAGGTGTCCAGCGCGGTTTGGAAATCGCGCTGGGCTTTGCGCCACAGGTCCTTTTGCTCCTTGGCGAAGTTGGCGATCACGGCGCGCCGCGCGCGCTCGTCGAGCGCCGCGAGATAGGCCCAGCCGCTGCTGCTGGTGGCGATCGGAAACGCCTGCGCCAGGCGGATGTTGAAGATCAGCATGGCGTCGGGCGACTGGACGCGCTGGATGACGCGCATCGCGAAGCGTTCCGGCGCCGCGATGCCGGCGACCGCCTGAAATTCCGTCGCGATGCGCATGAGATCGGGACGCGCGTGCTCGGCGAAGCTCAGGCGGCTGAGCACGGCGAAGCCGAGGCCGAGCACCGCGACACCCGGGCGGAAGCGCGTGCCGCCCGGGTCGGCGACCAGGTAGCCCTCGTTCTGCAACGTCCGGCAGAGCCGCCACACCGTCGGCTGCGGCAGGCGCGTGAGCCGCGCGATCTCGCTGGCCCCGAGCTCCGCGTTGGACTCGGCGAAGCACTTCAGGATCGACAGACCCCGCAGCAGGGTCCCGACCTGGGACGCCGGAGCCTGGTTCTGCCGCGCGCGCGTGGCGGTCGACGCGCTGCGCTCGGCGGCACGCTTGAGGTCGACCGCCTTGCGGCGCCGTGCTTGGGTCAAGGAAGACGACATCGAGTTAGTCCAGCGTGATGTTGGCGTTCTTGATCACGTGGCGCATCTGCTCGGCCTCGTCGCGGATCAGCTTGCCGAAGTCCTCGGCGCTGCTGGTGACGATGCGGGCGCCCCGGGCCTCCAGCGCGCTCACCACCTCGGGCGATTTGGCGGCGCGGACGATGTGCGCGTTGAGCGTGGCGACCAGATCCTTCGACATCCCGGCCGGCCCGACGATGCCGAACCACGGCGTCGCCTCGAAGCCGGGCAGGAACTTGCCGACCGGCGGCACGTCGGGCGCTTGCGGCGCCGGTTCGGCGCTGGTCACCGCGAGGGCACGCACCTGGCCCGACTGGATGAACGGCATGACCGACGGCAGGTTGTCGAACATCACCTCGACGCGGCCGGCGATCAGGTCCTGGAGCGCCGGACCGGAGCCCTTGTAGGCGACGTGAACCATCTGGAGATTCGCCATCGCGCTCATCATCACGCCCTGCAGGTGGCCGCTCGAGCCGATGCCCATCGAGGCGAAGTTCAGCCCGCCCGGCTTGGTGCGGGCCAGCGCGAACAGCTCCGGCACGGTCTTGGCGGCGAGCGACGGGTGGACCACCAGCGCGTTGGGCACCACCATGGTTTCCGCCAGCGGCGTCAGATCCTTGATCGGATCGAACGTCATATCCTTGATCAGCCATTGATTGGTCGTGAGCGTGCTGGCCGGCACGAAGGCGATCATGTGCCCATCCGGCCGCGCGCGCGCGACCATGGCGGTGCCGATCGAGCCGTTGGCGCCCGGCCGATTGTCGACGATCACGGTCGCACCGATGCTCTCGCCGAGCTTCGGCCCGAACGTGCGCGCGAAGAAATCGCCCAGGCCGCCCGGCGGATACGGCATCACGAGGGTGATCGGCGCGCTGCCGAAGGATTGCGCCTGAACCGGCGCGGCGAGCGCCCAGGAAACCAGGCCGAGCGCCAGGCCGAAGCACGTCGTCGCCCTCGGCATGCGGTCCTCCCCTTGGGCTGTTTTTTGGTTATTCGATGACTGAATAGCTTATGCAGCTTGAGGTCGGGCATGTCCATGGTCAAGCGGAAAGGGTCGTCGCGGCAGGCGTGATCCGGATCGTCGACGAGGTCATGCTGGCGAAGGGACCGAGGTTCGCCCTCGCGAACCGCTTTCCCGTGCGATGAGGGATGACATGCGACGCTGGGAAATACGCTTGCTGCAAGCAGCGGTGGGCCTCGGAAGCCTGGTGCCGATTGCCGCCGGCGCCGCCGGGGTGATCGGCGGCATCGCGGGATTCGGCGGTAGCTCGCCGGATGTCGACAGCCACGTCCGCTATCTGTCCGGTCTGCTGCTCGGTATTGGCCTCGCCTATGCTGCGAGCGTGCCCGACATCGCGCGCC
>JACQAI010000069.1 GCA_016195115.1 Pseudomonadota bacterium | reverse complement strand
GCCCGAGGCGCGCGACCTCGCCGGCGAGACCGGGCTCGAGGACCTGGTGGCGCTCGGCCGCGGCGCCGCGCTCGCGCTCGGCAACGACACCGGGCCGATGCATCTGCTGGCGGTCGCCGGCGCGCCGGCCCTGGTGCTGTTCTCCGGCGCTTCCGACCCGGCGCTGTGTGCGCCGCGCGGCCCGCGCGTCGCGGTGCTGCGCGAGCCCGACCTCGCCGACCTGCCGGTCGACGTCGTGCGCGAGCGGCTCGACGCGCTGCTGGCGCAAACCGGCACGCGGTTGACACAGTATAGCTTCTGAGCTATATAGATGGCGTGGACCGTCCGATTTGAGGATGCGTTCGAGCGAGAGTTCGCTGGCCTCGCACAAGCGGTCCAGGATGAGGTTCTTGCCAGAGCCAAACTCTTGCAGAACTACGGGCCCCAGCTGGGTCGTCCGTATGTCGACACGCTCAAGGGCTCGAAGCACGCGAACATGAAGGAGTTGCGGTTCGATGCCGCAGACGGCGTTTGGCGGATCGCCTTCGCGTTCGATCCCGGTCGCGAAGCGATCCTCCTGGTCGCCGGCGACAAAACCGGCGTGAGCGAGGGCCGCTTCTATTCGCGGCTGATCGCACGGGCAGACAAGCGCTATGCCGCGCATCTTGCGCACCTCAAGCGTGTCGCACCGAAGAAAGGACGATGACCGTGGGCCGAACTCTCAACCAATTGATCGACGCGCTGCCCAAGCGGCGCCGGACCCGGGTCGAGGTCCGCTACCGGGAGCTCAAGGACGAGGTCGAGGGCCTGCAACAGCTGCGGCGGGCGGCGGGTAAGGCCCAGGCCGAGATCGCGGCGGTCTTGAAAATCAAGCAGCCGTCGGTATCCAAGATCGAGAAGCAGACGGATCTGTACCTCTCCACGCTCCGGAACTATGTGGAAGCCTTGGGCGGCGAGCTCGAGCTGATCGTGCGATTGCCAAGGCAGGGCGCGTTCAAAATTCGTGAACTCGGTCAGGTTCTCGAAGAACGAGCCGGCCGACGCGCCACCGCGGCCGCACGAGGCACCGGTCCGTCGATCCGGATCGCGGCCCATCGACCGCGGCGCCGGGCCCGAGGTTGAGCCGTCGGTGGGCGAACCCTGGGACCGTGGCCGGAAGCTCGCGTTCTTGACAGAGCGGGCAATCTTCCCCACTTTCCGCCACCCAGAAATGCCCGGTTTTGCTGTAGATTCCGCTTCGTCATGGTCGCCATAACCCTTCCCGACGGCAGCCAACGCCAGTTCGATGCTCCCGTGAGCGGCGCCCAGGTCGCGGCCGCGATCGGCC
The DNA here is from genome assembly GCA_016195115.1 of Pseudomonadota bacterium. GTDB lineage: Bacteria > Pseudomonadota > Alphaproteobacteria > Elsterales > Elsteraceae > JACQAI01. The sequence continues at coordinate 9,514 of JACQAI010000069.1, read as the reverse complement.
CTGGCCTCGCCAAGGCGGCGCTCGCCGTCAAGCTCGACGGCGCGCTCAAGGACCTCGCGACCGTGATCGACCGCGACGCCGCGGTGCAGATCGTCACGGCGAAATCGCCCGAGGCGCTCGAGCTGATCCGCCACGACGCCGCGCACGTCATGGCCGAGGCGGTGCAGGAGCTCTATCCCGGCACCCAGGTGACCTTCGGGCCGGCGACCGAGACCGGCTTCTATTACGACTTCGCGCGCGACGCGCCGTTCACGACCGACGATCTCGAGAAGATCGAGGCGCGCATGCGCGAGATCGTCAAGCGCGACGAGCCGATCGTGCGCCAGGAGCTCGGTCGCGACGAGGCGGTGACGTTTTTTCGAACCAAGGGCGAGAAGTACAAGGCCGAGTGGATCGCCGAGATCCCCGCGAGCGAGGCGATCAGCACCTACCAGCAAGGTAGTTTCACCGACCTGTGCGTCGGCCCGCATCTGCCGTCGACCGGCAAGCTCGGCCAGGCCTTCAAGCTGACCCGCGTGTCGGGCGCCTATTGGCGCGGCGACGCCAAGAACGCCCAGCTGCAGCGCATCTACGGCACCGCCTGGGCGACCCAGGAGCAGCTCGACGCCTATCTGTTCCAGATCGCCGAGGCCGAGAAGCGCGACCACCGCCGCATCGGCCGCGAGATGGGCCTGTTCCATCAGCAGGAAGAAGCCGTCGGGATGGTGTTCTGGCATCCCAAGGGTTGGACCATGTTCCGCGTCATCGAGCGCTACATGCGCGCGCGGCTGGAAGCCGGCGGCTACGTCGAGGTCAAGACGCCGCAGCTGATCGACCGCGCGCTGTGGGAGGCCTCGGGCCACTGGGAGAAATTCCAGGAGCACATGTTCACCGCCGTGTCTGCCACCGCAACGAGCCGTCGGGCGCGCTGCACGGCATCTTCCGGGTGCGCGGCTTCACCCAGGACGACGCGCACATCTTCTGCACCGACGACGACATCACCCAAGAGAGCGTGCGCTTCTGCGACCTGCTGCGCGCGATCTACCACGACTTCGGCTTCGACGAGGTCACGGTCAAGTTCTCCGACCGCCCGGCGGTGCGCGCCGGCAGCGACGCGGTGTGGGACCGCGCCGAGGCGGCGCTCAAGGGCGCGGTCGAGGCCGCCGGCCTGCCCTACACCCTCAACCCCGGCGAGGGGGCGTTCTACGGCCCCAAGCTCGAATTCGTTTTGCGCGATGCCATCGGCCGGGATTGGCAGTGCGGCACCCTGCAGGTCGACTTCGTCTTGCCCGAGCGGCTCGACGCCACCTATGTCGGCGAGGATGGGCAAAAACATCGCCCCGTGATGCTGCACCGCGCGATCCTCGGCTCGTTCGAGCGTTTCATCGGGATTCTGATCGAGCAGCACGCCGGTCGGTTCCCGCTCTGGTTGGCCCCGGTACAAGCCATGGTTGCGACGATCACCCGCGATGCCGACGCCTACGCCGATGACGTCGTGGCGGCCTGCCGGGCCGCCGGCCTCCGGGTCGAGGTCGACCGGCGCAACGAGAAGATCAACTACAAGGTCCGGGAGCACAGCCTCGCCAAGGTGCCGGCGCTGCTCGTGATCGGCAAACGCGAGGCCGAAAATCGCCAGGTCGCGCTGCGCCGATTGGGTGGCGACGCCCAGGAAGTGCTTGATCTGCAAGACGCTGTCTCTAGACTGACGGCAGAAGCGGCGCCGCCGGCATCATGACGATGCCTGGAAAGCCCGCGCTTCCACCATTGAGGAGAGTTCTATAGCCAGACCACCTGTTGATTTGACGCCCAGCCGCGATGGGCCGCGCGTCAACGAAGAGATCACCGCCCAATCGATCCGCCTTGTCGATGAGCGCGGCGCCATGCAGGGTGTGGTCACGCTGCGCGAGGCCTTGGAGAAGGCCGTCGAAGCCGGCCTCGACCTGGTCGAGATCGCCCCCACCGCCTCGCCGCCGGTCTGCAAGATCCTCGATTACGGCAAGTACAAGTACGAGGAGCAGAAGAAGAAGAACGAGGCGCGCAAGAAGCAAAAAGTCATCGAAATCAAAGAGATCAAGCTCCGTCCGACGATCGACGACAACGACTACAACATCAAGATGCGGGCGATGCAGCGCTTCCTCCAGGAGGGCGACAAGGTCAAGGTGACCCTGCGCTTCCGCGGCCGCGAGCTCGCCCACCAGGACCTCGGCATGGCCGTGCTGGTGCGGGTGCGCGACGACCTCGACGAGATCGCCAAGGTCGAGCAGATGCCCAAGATGGAAGGCCGCCAGATGGTCATGGTGGTGGCGCCGAAGTAGGCGTTTCTGGGGGCCCGGCCGGCCCCCCTGCCCCGCTCCCCAGGCCTTGCGTCCCGCCCGGCCGTTCTCTATAAACCGCGTTCCGCCGCGTCCGGGCTCATATGGGCATGCCCGGCCGGCCGCTCGACCACCCGAACCATGGGGAGCAAAATGCCCAAGATGAAGACCAAGAGCGGGACCAAGAAGCGGTTCCGGCTCACCGCCTCGGGCAAGATCCGGTTCTCGCCCTCGCGCAAGCGCCACGGGCTGAGCAAGCGGCCCAAGAAGATGAAGCGCCAGGCCCGCGGCACCGCGATCATGAGCGAGCGCGATCGCGGCCTCGTGCTCGAGTACATGCCCTATGCGCGGGTGAGGTGAGCCATGGCCCGCGTCAAACGGGGCGTCACCGCGCACGCCCGCCACAAGAAGGTCCTCAAGCTCGCCGCAGGCTATCGCGGCCGCAACGCGACCAACTACCGGATCGCGCTCGAGAAGGTCGAGAAGGGCCTGCGCTACGCCTATCGCGACCGCCGCAACAAGAAGCGCACCTGGCGCGCCTTGTGGATCCAGCGCATCAACGCCGGCGTGCGCGAGCACGGCCTGACCTACTCGCAGTTCGTCAACGGCATGAAGCGCGCCGGCATCATCCTCGATCGCAAGATCCTGTCGGACCTCGCGACGCGCGAGCCCGAGGCGTTTAAAACCTTGTGCGAACAGGCCCAGGCTGCCCTCGCCACAGCGGCCCCCTAGCCTGGGCATCCGGTGAACCACCAAAGGGGCCGTCATCGTACGGCCCCTTTTCGCTTCCACCATCCGGCGCCACGATCATGAGCGACTTCGACACAGTGAGAGCCGAGACCCGCGCCGCGGTCGAGCAGGCGGCGGACCCGGCCGCGCTCGAGGCGGTGCGCGTCGCCGTGCTCGGCCGCAAGGGCGCGGTCACCGACCTGATGAAGAACCTCGCGACCCTGGCGCCCGACGCGCGGCGCGCCTACGGCGCCGCGGTCAACGCGCTCAAGGACGAGCTGACGCAACTGATCGAGACCCGGCGCGCCGAGCTCGGCGACGCCGCGCTCGCCCAGCGCCTCACGTCCGAGACCGTCGATCTGTCCTTGCCGGCGCGCCCGGAGGCCCAGGGCCGCCTCCATCCGATCAGTCAGACGATCGACGAGGTCATCGCGATCTTCGGCGAGATGGGTTTTTCCGTCGCCGAGGGCCCCGACATCGAGGACGACTTCCACAATTTCACCGCGCTGAACTTCCCCGAGGGCCATCCGGCGCGCGACATGCACGACACCTTCTACCTGCCCGACGCGGCCGACGGCCGGAAGCTGCTGCTGCGCACCCATACCTCGCCGGTGCAAGTCCGCACGATGATGAACCAGACGCCGCCGATCCGCGTCATCATCCCGGGCCGCACGTATCGCTCTGATTCCGATCAAACCCACACGCCGATGTTCCACCAGGTCGAGGGCCTGGTGATCGACGAGACCACCCACATGGGCCACCTCAAGGGCTGCCTCGCCGAGTTCGCCCAGGCCTATTTCGAGGTCGAGCACGTGCCGCTGCGCTTCCGGCCGAGCTTCTTCCCGTTCACCGAGCCGTCGGCCGAGGTCGACATCGGCTGCTCGCGCAAGGGCGGCGAGCTCAAGATCGGCGCCGGCGACGATTGGCTCGAGATCCTGGGCTGCGGCATGGTGCATCCCAACGTGCTGCGCCACTGCGGCGTCGATCCGGGGCGCTACCAGGGCTTCGCGTTCGGCATGGGGATCGAGCGCATCGCCATGCTGAAATACGGCATTCCCGACCTGCGCACGTTCTTCGACGCCGATCTGCGCTGGCTGCGGCATTACGGCTTCGTGCCGCTCGACATCCCGTCCTTGATCACGGGATTGGCGCGATGAAGTTCACGCTCAGCTGGTTGAAGACCCACCTCGACACGAGCGCCGATCTCGCGACGATCTCGCGCACCCTGACCATGCTCGGGCTCGAGGTCGAGGCGGTGGTCGACCACGCCGAGGCCTTCAAGCCGTTCGTCGTCGGCCACGTCGTCGAATGCACCCAGCATCCCAACGCCGACCGCCTGCGCGTCTGCGTCGTCGACACCGGCAGCGCCAAGCTGCAGGTCGTGTGCGGCGCGCCCAACGCGCGCCAGGGCATGAAGGGCGTGTTCGCCGCCGCCGGCACGACCATCCCGCGCACCAACCTGCTGCTCAAGAAGACCAATATTCGGGGCGCCGAGTCCAATGGCATGCTGTGCTCGGCCTACGAGATGGGCCTGTCGGACGACCACGAGGGCATCATCGACCTGCCGGCCGACGCGCCGGTGGGAAAACCGTTCGCGTCGGTGCTCGGGCTCGACGACCCGATGCTCGATGTGAATGTTCTGCCCAACCGCGCCGACTGCCTGGGCGTGCGCGGCATCGCGCGCGACCTCGCCGCCGCCGGCCTCGGCAGCCTGAAGCCGCGCGTCGTGCCGGCGGTGCCCGGCCAGTACACGTCGGCGATCGGCGTGCGCTTCGCGCTCGGCGACCATCCCGAGGCCTGCCCGCTGTTCGTCGGCCGCCAGATCCGCGGCGTCGTCAACCACGCGAGCCCCGACTGGCTGCAGCGTCGCCTGACCGCGATCGGCCTCAGGCCGATCTCGAGCCTGGTCGACATCACCAACTTCCTGACCTTCGACGTCGACCGGCCGCTGCACGTGTTCGACGTCAAGAAGCTCAAGGGCGATCTGGTCGTGTCTTTGGCGCGCGGCGGCGAGCGCCTGGCCGCGCTCAACGGCAAGGACTACGACATTGCCGCCGGCATGTGCGTGATCTCGGACTCGGTCGGCGTCCAGAGCCTGGGCGGCGTGATCGGCGGCGCGCCGACCGGCGTCGATGCCCACACCACCGACGTGTTCGTCGAGGCGGCGCTGTTCGATCCGCTGCGCACCGCGACCACCGGGCGCGCGCTCGGCGTGATCAGCGACGCGCGCTATCGCTTCGAGCGCGGCATCGACCCGGCCGCGGTCGTCGAAGGCATGGAGGCCGCCACCCGGTTGATTTTGGACCTGTGCGGCGGCACACCGAGCGCGCTGGTGGTCACCGGCGCGCCGCCCGACACACGCCGCATTATCCACATGGCGCCGTCGCGCGTCGCCGCGCTGGGCGGCGTCGACGTGTCCGAGAGTGATAGCCGGCGAATCCTGGAGGCGCTCGGCTTCGCGGTCGGCGCCATGAGCTCCGACGGCTCGCTGCCGGTGGTGCCGCCGAGCTGGCGCGCCGACATCGAGGGCAGCGCCGACCTGGTCGAGGAGGTGCTGCGGGTCCACGGCTTCGACCACATCCCCGCGACGCCGTTCGTGCGCCCGGGCAACCTGCCGACGCTTGCCGTGAGCCGCGAGCAGCGCCGCGTCTTGCTGCTGCGCCGGCTGTTTGCCGAGCGCGGCATGACGGAAGCGGTGACGTGGTCGTTCCTGCCGCAGGCGGAGGCAAGCCTGTTCGGCGGCGGCGACGGCGCGCTCAAGCTCGTCAACCCGATCTCGGTCGAGCTCGAGCAGATGCGGCCGACGCCGCTGCCGACCTTGCTGGCGGCGACCCGGCGCAACGCCGATCGCGGCTTCAACGATCTGGCGCTCTACGAGGTCGGGCCGGGCTATCGCGATCCGACCCCCGACGGCCAGCGCGCGATCGCCGCCGGCGTGCGGGCCGGCAACGCCGGCGCGCGGCACTGGCAGGTCGCCGGCCGCGCGGTCGACGCCTTCGACGTCAAGGCCGACGTGCTGGCGGCGCTCGCCGCCGTCGGCGTCGTGCCCGAGCAGCTGCAGCTCACGCGCGACGTGCCGGCGTGGTATCACCCCGGCCGCTCGGGTTCGTTCAAGCTCGGGCCCAAAGCCGTGCTGGCGACCTTCGGCGAGATCCATCCGGCGGTGGCGCGGCACTACGACCTCGCCGGCGCGGTCGCCGCGTTCGAGGTCTTCGTCGACGCGGTGCCGCTGCCGCGCGCGCGCGCCGGCCGCCATCGCCCGTTGCTGAAGCCGTCGCCGTTCCAGGCGGTCAGCCGCGACTTCGCCTTCGTGGTCGAGCGCGCGGTCGTTGCCGAAACCGTGGTGCGTGCCGCGCGCGACGCCGACAAGGCGCTGGTCGCGGCGGTGTCGATATTCGATCTGTACGAGGGCAAGGGCCTGCCCCAGGGCACCAAGTCGATCGCCATCGCGGTCGAGCTGCAGCCGACCGAGCGCACCCTGACCGACGCCGACCTCGACGCGGTCTCGACCAAGATCATCACCGCCGTCGAGCGCGCCACCAACGGCAAGCTCCGCGCCTGACCCTCTCCCCTCCGGGGAGAGGGAGGGCTAAAGTCCGGGTGCCATGGCGCAGACGCCGCTGTTCACGCTCGAGGATTATCTGGCCGGGGAGAATGCCGGCGCGGCGCGGCACGACTTTCTCCAGGGGCGGCGCTACGGCGTGCCGCCGCCGACCGCGATGCACCGGCATCTGGGCGACACCTTGGGCGCCCGCTTGCGGGCGCACCTCAAGCACGACGCGTCGTACGTCTTCACCGGCGGCATCCGCATCCGCGTGCCGGACTTCGACGCCGTGTACTACGCCGACGCCGCGGTCGCGGTCGATCTCACTTACGAGGCCGGCACGTTCGTCAAGCTGCCGATCCTGGCGGTCGACGTCTTCGCGGTCGGCGCGCCGGGGCCCGACCGGCGGCGCCGGCTGGCGCACTATCTCAGTCTCGAGTCGCTCAAGCAGTACGTGCTGCTGGCGCCGCACCAGGTCTCGGCGATGGTCTACAGCCGCGACGACGAGGAGAACGCCTGGTACCAGGACGCGATCGGCCTCGGCGATATCCTGCACCTCACCTCGGTGTCGCTCGCGGTGCCGCTCGACGTGCTCTACGAGGGCGCGCCCGACCCGATCGAAACGCGACCGGCCGGGCCCGTTGCCGAGCCCGGCCTGATCTTTCCGTGGGAACGCGAGGAAGAGTCGTAGGGACTCTTGGTCGCTCGCGGGGCTTCGCCCCTGCCGCTTTAACGGATCGGGATCGTGACGCCCAGCGACACGCCCGGCGGGTTGTAGACCACCGGCGGCGGCGCGTAATAGACCGGCGGCGGCGGCGCGTAGTAGGCCGGCGGCGCGGCATAGCCGTAGACCACCGGCGGCGGTGCGGTCACGACCACGTTGGGGCCATAGCCCCAGTGGCGGTGATGATGCCACCACGGCGGATCGGCGAACGCGGGCGCCGATCCGAGCAGGCCCACCGCCAGGGCAGCCGCGGCCGCGCCGAGGCGCCCCCCGATGCCGGCTTTCGCGGTCAAGCTTGTCAACGCACGCATGGCTTCGTCCTCCTTGCCTGGCTGGCGTTACGGGTGCGCCAGTCCACCTGCCCCCACTAACGCCCAAAAGGCCCGCCTGGTCCGGTGACAAGCCGGTGACCCGGCTAAAATTTTGTCCATCTGCCGGCCCCCCCAACCGGTTGCGCCACCGCGCCAAGCACCCTATTTTCCACGCGGTTTCGGCCTTCCCCCCGACGCCGCCCCGCCCTCCGTCGCCCAGGGTTCCCCGGCCGGAATGACCGACCTCAGCCGTATCCGCAATTTCGCGATCATTGCCCACATCGATCACGGCAAGTCGACCCTGGCCGACCGGCTGATCCAGGCGTGCGGCGGCCTGACCGACCGCGAGATGCGCGACCAGGTGCTCGACTCGATGGACCTCGAGCGCGAGCGCGGCATCACGATCAAGGCGCAGACCGTACGGCTCGCCTACACGGCCAAGGACGGCCATGACTACGTCCTCAACCTGATGGACACGCCCGGGCACGTCGACTTCGCCTACGAGGTCAGCCGCTCGCTGGCGGCGTGCGAGGGCTCGCTCCTGGTGGTCGACGCCAGCCAGGGCGTCGAGGCCCAGACCCTGGCCAACGTCTACCAGGCGATCGACAACAACCACGAGATCGTGCCGGTCTTGAACAAGATCGACCTGCCGGCCGCCGAGCCCGAGCGGGTGCGCCAGCAGATCGAGGACGTCATCGGCCTCGACGCCTCGCACGCGCTGGAGATCTCGGCCAAGACCGGCCTCGGCATCGCCGACGTGCTCGAGGCGTTGGTCCAGCGGTTGCCGGCACCCACGGGCGACGCCGACGCGCCGCTCAAGGCGCTGCTGGTCGACAGCTGGTACGACGCCTATCTCGGCGTCGTCATCCTGGTGCGGGTCAAGGACGGCGCGCTGACCCCGGGCGCCAAGGTCCGCCTGATGTCGACCGGTGCGACCCACCAGGTCGATCGGGTCGGCGTGTTCACGCCCAAGGGCGTCATGGTCGAGCGGCTCGGGCCGGGCGAGATCGGCTTCATCACCGCCTCGATCAAGCACGTCGCCGACTGCAAGATCGGCGACACCATCACGGAGGAGCGGCGGCTTGCCCTTGAGCCTTTGCCCGGCTTCAAGCCGAGCCTGCCCGTGGTGTTCTGCGGCCTGTTCCCGACCGACGCCAACGACTTCGAGCGGCTGCGCGAAAGCCTGCAGAAGTTGGCGCTCAACGATTCCTCGTTCTCGTTCGAGCCCGAGACCTCAATGGCGCTCGGCTTCGGTTTCCGCTGCGGCTTCCTCGGCCTGTTGCATCTCGAGATCGTGCAGGAGCGCCTCGAGCGCGAGTTCGACCTCGATCTGATCACCACCGCGCCGTCGGTGATCTATCGCATCCATCTGACCAACGGCGCGATCTGGGAGCTCCACAACCCGGCCGACATGCCCGACCCGGTGCGCATCGACCACATCGAGGAGCCGTGGATCAAGGCGACCATCCTGGTGCCCGACGAGCATCTGGGCTCGGTGCTGGCGCTGTGCCAGGAGCGCCGCGGCACCCAGGTCGACCTCACCTACGTCGGCAGCCGCGCCATGCTGACCTACCGGCTGCCGCTCAACGAGGTCGTGTTCGACTTCTACGACCGCCTGAAGTCGGTCAGCCGCGGCTATGCCAGCTTCGACTACCACCTCGACGGCTACGAGGAGGGCGACCTCGTCAAGCTGTCGATCCTGGTCAACCACGAGCCGGTCGACGCGCTCGGCATCATCGTGCACCGCACCGCGTCGGAGCGGCGCGGCCGCGCGCTGTGCGTCAAGCTCAAGGACCTGATCCCGCCGCAGATGTTCCAGATCGCCATCCAGGCGGCGATCGGCGGCCGCGTCGTCGCGCGCGAGACCGTGCGCGCGTTTCGCAAGGACGTGCTCGCCAAGTGCTACGGCGGCGAC
>JACQAI010000150.1 GCA_016195115.1 Pseudomonadota bacterium | reverse complement strand
TCTGGTGGCGGCTGCTCGGCTACGTCGGCTGGGCCGCGGGCTCGAGGAGCGCGCCGACCTCGACCCGGTTGCGGCCGCCCTGCTTGGCCCGGTAGAGCGCCTGGTCGGCACGCGCCATCGCCTGGTCCAGCGGCACGCCGGTCAGGAAGGTGGCGACGCCGACGCTGATGGTGAAGCGGACCTCGCGGCCGTCGGCCGGCACCACCAGTTGCTCGAGCATGGCGCGCAGGCGCTCGGCGACGCGCGTCGCGACGTCGGCGTCGGTCTCCGGCAGGGTTACGACGAACTCCTCGCCGCCGTAGCGCGCCAGGATGTCGGTCGGCCGCATCATCTTGGCCGCGGTGTCGGCCAGCGCCTTGATGACCTGGTCGCCGGCGGGGTGGCCGTAGGTGTCGTTGATGCGCTTGAAGTGATCGATGTCGATCATCAGGAGCGAGGTCGCCTTGCCATGTCGGCGCGCACGCGCCTCCGCCTTGCTCGACATCTCCAGGAAGGTGCGGCGGTTGAACAGGCCGGTCAGCGGATCGGTGAATCCACGCAGCATCAGCTCGCGCTCGGTGGTCGCCAGGCGGTGCAGCGCCAGCGCCGTCATGACCACCATGACGATCGAGAAGCTGCGGTTGCTGAGCCCGTCCCAGTAGTCCGGGTCGGGCGCCACGCTGTAGCCGACCACGATCAGAGCGATCGAGATCAGGGTGAAGACCGGCAGCAGATAGCGCAGCTGCACCCGAAACAGCGGCAGCAGCACCAACGGATAGAGCTGGACCTCGTTCATCTCGACCGGCAGGGCGAGATCGGAGGCCAGCAGGGTGCCGCACAGCACGAGCGCCAAGCCGATTCGCAGCCAGTCGCGCACCGTGACCTCCCCCACCGGCTCCAATCGTCGGACCGTCGCGGGCGTGCCCGCCTCGCTGATGGCGACCATGACTATACCGCCTCTTTCACCATGTCGATCTCCAGCGACAGGCGCCGCCGCGCGTCGTCCGCGCTCAGCGGCTTGGCGAAGTAATAGCCCTGACCGTAGTCGCAGCTCAGCGCCCGCAAGACGTCGCACTGGGCGCGCGTCTCGATGCCCTCGGCGACCACCGACATCTTGAGGGTACGCGCGAGCATGATGATGGTGCGGACGATCTCGACGCCCTGGTCGGATTCGGCCATCGCCTGCACGAACGACCGATCGATCTTCAGGGTCGTCGCGTCGAAGCGATGGAGATAGGCGAGCGACGAATAGCCGGTGCCGAAGTCGTCGATCGCGACGCCGATGCCCCGCTCGGCAATCGCCTTGACGGTGCGCGCCGTCGCCGACGCGTCGGTCATGATCGTGCTCTCGGTGATCTCGAGCTTGAGCCGCCGCGGATCGAGCCCTGAGCCCGCCAGGCGCCGGGCGATGCCGGTGATCAGCGCCGGGTCGCCGAAGCGGTAGCCCGAGACGTTGACCGTGATGAACGCCGGACATGGCCAGCGCGCCGCCTCGCCGCAGGCCAGCGCCAGAATGCGGTCGTCGATCGCGCCGATCAGCGCGGTTTCCTCGGCGACCGGGACGAAGCAGCCCGGCGCGATCATGCCTTGCCCGGGCTTGTGCCAGCGCGCCAGCGCCTCGAAACCGACGGTGCGCCCGGTGGCGAGCGCCACGATCGGCTGGAACACCGCGACGAACTCGTCCTGCGCGAGGGCGCAGTGCAGGTCGTTCTCGAGCTTGAGGCGCGCCAGCGCGACGCCGCGCGCCGGGCGCTCGCCGAAAGCCACGCGATCCTCGATCTGCAGCTTGGCGCTGCGCAGCGCCATGTCGGCGCGGTGCAGCAGGTCGCCGGGCACGCGGTGCTCGGCGTCGGCGATCACCGCGCCGACCCGGAACGAGATGTGCAGCGCGTGCTCGCCGACCGTGACCGGCGCCTCGAATCGCCGGCGGCACTCGGCGATCAGCAGGCTCATCTCGGCGTCGCTTGAGACGTCGGGAGCCAGCAGGGCGAACTCGTCGCCGCCCAGGCGGGCCAGCATGTGCGCGGGCGCGAGCGCGCCCTTGAAGCGCTCGGCGAAGCAGCCGAGCAGGACGTCGCCGGCCTCCGAGCCGAGGCCTTCGTTGATCACGCGGAACCGGTCGATGTTGATCAGCGCGACCGCGAACGGTTGTTTGGCGCGCAGCGCCTCGTCGAGGCAATCCTTGAAGCGCACCCGGTTGGGCAGGCCGGTCGCGGCGTCGACCAGCTTGCGATCGGTGACGTCGGTCTGCGCGCCGACGATGCGCGCCGCGTTGCGGCCGATCGAGGCGTAGGCGCCGCGCGTGCGCGCCCAGCGATACTCGCCGCTGCGGTGGCGGATGCGGTACTCGATGTCGAGCTGCGGGGTGTCGCCGCTGACGTGCGCGTCGATCGCCCCGACGAACATCACCCGGTCGTCGGGATGCACCAGCTCGAGCCACGCGTCGAAGCTCGCCGGACCTTCGGTCTCGCCGTAGCCGAGCAGCGCCTTCCAGCGCGGCGAGAAATAGATCGCGCCGCTGTCGCGGTCCCAGTCCCACAGGCCCTCGTTGGAGCCGCGCAGCGCCAGGGTCAGCCGCTGCTCGCTCTCGCGCAGCGCCAGCTCGGCGCGGCAGCGCGCCAGATGGGTCTCGATCCGCCACAGCAGCGCCCGCGCCTCGACCGGCTTGACGACGTAGTCGTTGGCGTCGGACTGGATGGCGCGCAGGATGTCGCAGCTCTGGCCGCTGGCGCTCACCATCAGGACCGGCAGCTCGCTCGGCGCGTGGCTGCGGCGGATCTCGGCCAGCACGTCGAAACCGCTCATCCCCGGCATGTTGATGTCGAGCAGCACGAGGTCGATGTCGCCGGCGGCGAGCTGCTCGAGCCCGGCCGGGCCATCGGCGGCCACCGACACGGCATAGGCGCTGCGCTTCAGGCAGCGCGTCATGGTCGCGCGGATGTTGGCCTCGTCGTCGATGATCAGGATGCGGCCGGCGGGCGCGGTCGTCGCTCCGGTCGTTGCCGCATCAGCGGTGACAAACTCCATCCCGACGCCCCAGCGGCTGCGGTTTTCCGATGGCTCTATTCAACGCCAGGCGACGATGAGATGCCGCTTAAGAATTGTGATGAAGTGTCAGGACTCGCGACCGCGCGGCGGTTCATGCAGGTCAAGCGCGGGGGCGCCGCCGCGGGCGGCGCACAACCGGCGCCTTGTCGGGCGTCGGGCAAGCGCTATAGTGATGACACGCAAGGGGGTGCCGCTCGCGCCGACAAGGCTGGGCAGAAGCAGTTCCGGCGGCTCGATCCGATCGTCCTGGGAGGACACCGCGATGCCAACAACGAAACTGTCCCGCCGCGGCTTCCTGGCACGCACCGCGCTGGCGAGCACCGCGGCGGTTGCCGCGCCCTACGTGCGCGGCGCCCATGCCGCCGGCAAGCTCGCGGTCGGCTTCTGGGACCACTGGGTGCCCGGCGCCAACGACACCATGACGAAACTGTGCCGCGAATGGGGCGAGAAGGAGCGCGTCGAGGTCGCGCTCGATTTCATCACCGGCATCGGCGAGAAGAACCGTATCGTGATCATGACCGAGGCGCAGGCGCGCGCCGGCCACGACGCGCTCGCCTTCCCGACCTGGTACGCCGCCGATCAAGCCGACAAGCTGGTGCCGGTCGACGACATCATGAAGGAGCTGATCGGCCAGCACGGCCCGGTCAAGCGGGTCGCCGAGTATCTCGGCAAGGTCAACGGACACTGGATCGCGGT
>JACQAI010000149.1 GCA_016195115.1 Pseudomonadota bacterium | reverse complement strand
GCCCTTCATCCTCTCGGGCAGCGCCAACGTGACCGTCGAAGCCGCCGCCAAGGTGGCGCCGCAGCACCTCTGGTACCAGCTCTATCCGACGCTCGACCGCGCGGTCTCGGCGGATCTGATTCGGCGCGCGCATGACTGCGGCGTCGAGACTTTGGTGCTGACGGTCGACGTGCCGGTGCGCACCAAGCGGGAGCGCAACGTCCGCAACGGCTTCACCCAGCCGCTGTCGCTGAAGCTCGGCACCGTGCTCGAGGCGCTGACCCATCCGGCGTGGATCGCCGGCTATCTGCGCCACGGCAAGCCCTCGATGGAGAGCTGGACGGCCTATGCCGGCCCGGGCGCCGACGCCGACGCGGTCGCCGCGTATCTCGGCAAGCAGCTGCCGGCGCCGCAGAGCTGGCAGGACGTCGAGACGTTCCGCCGGCTGTGGCCCGGCAAGTTCGTGATCAAGGGCATCATGCATCCGGCCGACGCGGTGCGCGCCGCCGCGTGCGGCGTCGACGGCCTGATCGTGTCCAATCACGGCGCCCGTCAGCTCGATCAGGCGCCCGACCGCATGACCCTCATGCTCGACAGCGGCGTGCGCCGCGGCGCCGACGTCGTGATCGCCTGGTGCCTGGGCGCGCACTTCGTGTTCGTCGGCCGCGCGACGCTCTACGGCGCGGTTGCCGGCGGCACCGCCGGCGCGCGCCGCGCCCTCGAGATCCTGCGCGGCGAGATCGACATGGTGATGGGCCAGATCGGCTGCCCCGACGTCACCCAGCTCGGTCAGCTCGGGCCGGATTTCCTGGCGACGAGTTAGGCGGGTGCCGCCTCGGCCTCGGGACTGACGCAGACGCGGTTGCGGCCGCCGGCCTTGGCGGCGTAGAGCGCCTGGTCGGCGGCGGCGATGATCTGATCGAGGCGCGACGGCTTGATGTAGGTGCTGACGCCGACCGAGACGGTGAACTGCAGCGAGCCCTGATCGGTCGGCAGCACGATCTCGGCGACCGCTTCGCGCAGGCGCTCGGCGACCTTGAACGCGCCCGGCCGATCGGTGTGCGTCAGGGTGGCGATGAACTCCTCGCCGCCGTAGCGCGCCACGATGTCGGTCGGGCGCATCATTTTCTTGCAGGCGTTGGCCATCGCCTGGATCGCCAGATCGCCGACCTGGTGGCCGTAGGTGTCGTTGACGCGCTTGAAGTGGTCGATGTCGATCATCAGCACCGAGTAGATCGCGTCGTAGCGGTCGGCGCGGCGCTGCTCGCGCGTCATCAGGTCCATGTAGTGGCGCCGATTGAAGGCGCCGGTCAGCGGATCGGTGGTCGCCAGGCGCTTGAGCACGTCGGCCGACTGGCTGTTGCGGTAGATCAGGAAGCACACCGAATAGAGCACGATCGCGGCAACGATCCGGTTGGCCGCGACGTTGGCGAGATCGATGTCGCTGACGTCGTCGACCGTGGTGACGGCGCTGAGGATCGAGCACAGGACGGAGTAGCCGAGGAAGACCGACGGGCTCCGGATGCCGTAGAACAGCCCGGCGATCGGGATGTAGAGCGCGGCCGCCAGGAAGCTCGCGGCACTGGCGAAGTCGAGATAGAACACCAGCGCGCACAGCACCAACGCCGCCGCCACTCGCTCGCGCAAGCCGATCCGGCCGAGCACGTTACTGGCGAACATACCGACGTCTAGCCCCCGACCCCAATTGAACGGCGCTGCGAGCCTGTGCCCGCAGATTTACCGGAAACTATCACGAATTGGAGCCGTCCGCGAAGCCCGCAAAGGCGGCGCGGGGATCGGAAATGTAAGGAGCGCGCGCCCGGTCGCGGGCGCGGCCGGCGGTGCCGGAGTTCCTCGGCCTGGCCGCGCGGCGCGGGCGGTCGACGCCGCGATCTCGGCGCCGCGTCATGCCCTGGGCTTCGCTGATCGCTCCGTTATAAACCGGCCGCAGTCAGGGCGCGGCTGATCGCGTATCTTGGTGCGCGGTCGGCAACCAGGAGCCGAATGGTTCCAAGAAAAGCGGGTATGGGGGCTATACAGTGCAACGGATGCGTGTGACAACACAAACCAAGAGATTCCGCGGGCAATCCTCTTGTGATCGGCGAGTGTGGGCAGTACAGAGGCGCGACCGATCGGACTGATACTGGCGGGATGGGCCGTTTTACGTGGGGTTCCGTCGCAGTTCCGGTCGCTCGCTGGTGCGTGCTCGACTTGACGAAGCGGTCTCCCCCGATATGCCTGGCCTGCGGCGGTGCATGGCAGTCGCGATCATTGCCCTGCACCTCGTGACCGGGGGCATGGCGCGCGCCGTCGCAGTGGCGCAATTGCCCGCCAATGAGGACGCCGACAAATCCGACGAATCCAAGGCCGGCGCGCCCGCCGACGGTCAACCGGCCGAGCCGGAGGAGCCCGGCGTGCGCAGCCTCGAGGTCACCGGCTTTCAGTGCGAGGCGCTGGCGATGGGCAAGTCGATCAAGGAGCTGCCGCCCGACACCCAGATCGAATCGATGAGCTTCGTCGATCCGCCGCCGGTCACGTTCCGGCTGCCCGAGCAGCGCCGCGAAAGCCTGACCGAATGCACCCTGCGCGCCTCCGGCCTGACCGTTCGGGTCGACAAGTCGCGCAACGTCATCACCTTGCTGCCGAGCGGCACCGGCTCGCCGGAGTTGCCCAACCCCAAGGTCAAGCTGATGCTCAAGCTGTCCGAAGAGCCGGCCAAGCCCGAGAAGTAGCCCCCGCGTGCGCACGAGCATCTCCGACCTGCCCAACTACCGCGAGGCCTGCCGCAGGGCGGCCGGCGACGAAGCTGCGTTTGCCGGATTTCGCCGCGATCCCGACTACAGCTGGGTGGTGTCGGAGGCGATCCCGCATGAGGCGCGCGACTTCTACGAGATGCTCGAGCGGCGTGGTTTCGATTTCGATTTCTTCGAGCGCGTGCGCGATCTCGACCAGGTTGGCGGCCCGCATCTGGTCGCCTACGCGCGCGCCGGCAGCGTGTCGCCCCAGACCATGCGCTACGTCAAGGTGTTGAGCGACCTCGAGACGCTGTTCGGATCGCTCGACGGCAAGTCGATCGTCGAGATCGGTGTCGGCTTCGGCGGCCAATGCGCGGTGCTGGCGCGGCGCCATCGCCTGGCGCGCTACACCCTGGTCGATCTGCCCGAGCCCCTGATGGTGGCGCGCCGCTACCTCGAGAGTCTCGCCATCGACAATGTCGCGTTCGCGGTCCTCGAGGAGCTGTCGCCCCCGGTGCGCCACGACCTCGTGATCAGCACCTACGGCCTCAGCGAGGTCGCCCGGCGATTTCAGGTCGAGTATGTCAATCGCGTGCTGCGCTGGGCAGGGGCCGGGTATCTGCTGTGGAACAGCGAGCAGATGAAACAAGTGCGCGACTGGCACAGCCACCTCTACGGCAGCGACGCGATCTATGTCGACGAGATGCTCGCGCTGCTGCCCGAGGCGCGCTGTCTCGGACCCGAGTGGCTGGCGGTCGGCGAGCGCGAATACGGCACCCGCTTGATGGTGTGGGGCACGCGCTGACGGGGCGGCCCGCGACACCGGGCTTGACAGCGCTCCGCCGCGCGCCACGCTGAGGCGCCCCAGCGCGAGGATTCCCGAGATGGCCGAGCCGGCACGCGACTACGCGGTCAACGAGCACACGCCCGACCCGAGCGTGGTCTTCGATCGCGCGATCGGCGAGACCTACCTGCGCTATGCCCGCATGCTGGTCGATCGCGGCTATGTCCAGAGCTCGCTGGGCGGCATGGTGATCCGGGTGGCGCATCCCGGCTATCCCGACGGCATCTGCTACGCCAAGCCGCAAGGCATCTCGCTCGAGGAGGTCACGCTCGACGAGCTGGTGATCACCGACATCCCGTACGGCCGCATCCTCTACGGCGAGCGCGCGACCACGGTCGGCCACCAGATGAACCGCGAGATCCTCCGCCTCAGGCCCGACACCAACTGCGTGATCCATCTGCACCACGACGAGACCATCGCGCTGCTGGCCGCCGGCTGCGAGGAGATCGGCAGCACCTCGCTGACCTTCTCCTACCTGATGCAGAAGCCGGCGCATTATCTCCCGGCGCATCTCAACGTCGAGGAGGACGTCGCGCCGATCAAGACGTTCGTCCAGGACACCAACTGCATCATCATGAAGCGCCACGGCTTCACCGTGCTCGGGCGGACCGTGTCGGAGGCCTACCACCGCACCAACGTGCTGGTCTCCGAGGTCAAGCGCAACGTGCTGGTCGAGCTGTTGTGCGCCGCCAAGGGCACCAAGCCCGACTACCTGTCGCGCGAAGAGATGGAGTGGATGTTCCGGCACGGCGACAACGTCGTCTACCCGCAGCTGATCCGCCGCGCCAAATCGTGAGCGTGCTCGCCCGACTGACGTGCGCGCGGCGGCTGGCCGCCGGCGTCCTGACCCTGCTGGTCGCTGCGGCGGCGCCGGCCGTCGCCGCCGACGATTGGCCGACCCGACCGGTTCGCCTGATCGTGCCGTTTCCGCCCGGCGGCGGCAGCGATGTCGTGGCGCGCGCGGTGGCGGCGCGGTTGGGCGAGGCGCTCGGCCAGCCGGTCTGGATCGACAACCGCCCGGGCGCCGGCGGCACGCTGGGCGCCGACCTGGTCGCGCACGCGACGCCGGACGGCTACACGATCGGCCTGGCTACCAGCAGCACCCATCCGGCCGCGGTGGTGCTGCAGAAGACCGTGCCCTACGATCCGGTGACCGGCTTCGCGCCGGTCGCGCTGATCGGCACCACGCCCTACGTGCTGATCGCCAGCCCGCAATTGCCCGCGGCGACCTTGCGCGACTTCATCGCCTACGTGCAGGGCCGCCCCGGCAAGGTCAATTTCGCCTCGGTCGGGGCGACCACGCTCGGCTACCTGGTGACCCGCCAGTTCATGATCCTCACCGACACCACTACGATGGTCCACGTGCCCTACAAGGGCTCGGCGCAGATCTATCCCGACTTGATGAGCAACGAGGTGTCGGTCGAGTTCGACAATCCGTCGGGCTCGGCGGCGCTGATCCAGAGCGGCAAGCTCAGGGCCTACGGCGTCACCCAGCGCAGTGCCATCCTGCCCGACGTGCCGAGCTTTGCGGCGCTCGGCGTCGCGGACTTCGACCCGGTGTTCTGGTACGGGCTGGTCGGCCCGCCCGGCACGCCGGCGCCGATCGTCGCGCGCATCGGTGCCGAGGTCGTGCGCTTCGGGCAATCGCCCGCGGGCCGCGCCGATCTTCTCGCCAAGGGCGTCGAGCCGGCCGCCGAAACGGCGCCAGGCTTCGGCGCGCGGATCGCCGGCGACATCGCCCGCTTCAAGGCGCTGGTCGAACGGCTCGGGATCAAACCGGAATGACCGGCGGCGCGCCACCCGACACCGCCCAGCCGGTCGAGCCGCGGCTCGCCGCGACCCTGCTGCTGGTGCGCGACGCCGCGACGGGGCCCGAGGTCCTGATGATGCGGCGCCACGACGGCAGCAGCTTCGCGGCCGGCGCCATGGTGTTTCCCGGCGGCGCCGTGCAGGCCGAGGACGCGGTCGACGATTTGCGTGCCGCCTCCCGCGGCATCGAGGCGCTCGGGCCGTTTGCCACGGCGGCGATCGCCGCGATCCGCGAGACCTTCGAGGAATGCGGCATCCTGCTGGCACGCCGCGCCGCCACCGGTGCGCTGATCGGCGGCGGCGAGCACCGCGCGCTGGTCGAGCGCTATCAGACAGTGGTGGCGCACGAGCCAGCGGCGTGGCTCGCGATGATTCGCGCAGAGGGTCTGGAACTCGCCAGCGATCTGCTGGTGCGCTACGCCCACTGGATCACGCCGGCGAGCCGGCCAAAGCGCTTCGACACGCACTTTTTCCTGGCGCCGGCGCCGCCCGACCAGATGGCGAGCCACGACCAGCGCGAGGCGGTCGAGGCCGACTGGCTGCTGCCGGCGGCGGTGGTCGCCGGCGCCGACGACGGCCGCG
>JACQAI010000148.1 GCA_016195115.1 Pseudomonadota bacterium | reverse complement strand
GTGCGACCCTGCGTCCACAAGAAGTGCGCGATGCGATGGCACTGCAGCGCGAGGAAGCCCTTGTAGAACAGGAAAGCGTTCAGATAGTTGTCGCACGCCGGATCGCGCTCGAACACCGCCGACAAGTCGGCGCGCACCGCCTCGCCGATCTCGGGGGCCGCGTTCATCGCCGCCTGAAAGATGTCGCGGGCCAGCATCGAGCTCAAGTCGGCACCGCCGACCTTTTTCGCCAGATGATAGGACAGCGCGTCCTCGAGCCTGCCGTGGGCGAGGATCGTCGCGTGCACGGAGCTGGCGAGCGCCGGCTCGGTGCGCACCAGAGCCTCGGCCTGGTCGCACAAGGCCGACCAGATCGGATCGCAGAGCGCAACCTTCTCGACCGGAACGGACATGGCAATCTCCTGTCGGCCGCCATCCTAGCGCGGCAGGGCGGACGTCCGCGAGGACCAAAAAGGCGCCGCGCGCCGGCAACGGCTCGCGGCCGTGGGCAGCCAAGCCGCCCGCCCGTCCGGGGCGTTGGCGTTACAGCGGCCGCGACTTCGCGGCGGGGCGCGCGCCCAGCGTGCGCAGGAGTTGACGCGCCAGCGCCCGGCGCTCGGCGTTGGCGTGCGGATCGAAGGCGGCGGCGCTCTTGGGCGGCGCGGCCGCCGCGGCAGCGCCCGGTGGCGCAGCGGCCGGTGGCGGCGCAGCCGCGTCGGCCGGCGCCGCTGCAGCCGCCTCGACGACGATCGGGGCGGCCATCTCGGCCGGGGTCGCGGGCGCCGCGTCGGGCGGCGCGGGCGCGTCGATCGCCGCGACCAGATCCGCCGCCGCCGCGGCGGCGACCTCAACCGATGGCGGGGCGATCGTCGCGGGCTCGGACGCCGTCGGCCAGACGCGCGGCGGCTCGTCGGTCGCCCACGCGAGCGCGCCAAGATCGCGAATCCCGGCATGCAGCGCGCCGGCGCGGTCGACGAAGTCGCCCAGCTGCGCGGTGACGAAGGCGACCTGGCGATCGCTCAGGACGTGCGCCGGGTCGGCCGGGTTGTCGCGGATGTGATGGTCGTTGAACAGGGTGTCGCTGTCCCACAGCGCGCCGCCGCGCGACGTCTGGCTCGCCGACCGGGCCTGCGCCTTGATCAGGCGCCGCACGTTTTCGCGGCTCAACCGCTCGGCGACCTCGACAATCGCCTCGGGCGGCAACGCCAGGCCGAGGTACTCGGCGATCGCCTCGACGCAGGCTTGCGGGTTCTCGACGACGTCGCCGTACCACAGACAGCGCACGCCACCGGCCTCGATCTGGAACCGCAGCAGCTCGAGCGAAGCCTTGATCCGAGCGGTCGCCTCCTCAAGGTGGCTGTTCTTGAGGCCGATCGCCGACACGACGGCCTCGAGCGGCTCGCGGTAGGTGTAGATCGTGCGGCACAGGCGCTGCTTGATCATCGCGCGTCCGAGCACGTCGGGCGCATGACACTTGACGACCAGATGGTCGGCCGCCGCGCCATGCAGCCGCAGCGCCTCGCCGACCTCGTCGGCGTAGCCGCCGCGCACCGCCGGCGCGGCGCGCGCGAGGAGCTGCTTGACGACGTTGAACGACCACGTCGAGCCGCTGCGGATCATGCCGGTGCAGAGGACGAGCACGAAAACTCTCGGGCTTTTTAAATATTCGGAATAATTCGCATCTAATTTATACGTAAAGGTCGTTAAGATTTAATTTAGCACGCAACGGGGCGGCCCGCCGGGCCGCCCCGTTTTGTGTCGCTGACCTTGGAATTTGTCGGCGCCGCCGGGCGCTACTTGATCAACGCCGCACCCGCCTTGGCGACCACTTCGTCCTGCGAGCCGGTACCGCCGGACACGCCGATCGCGCCGATCAGCTTGCCGCCTTCGACCAGCGGGATGCCACCGCGCGAGCCGATCACGCCGTCGAGCGTGATGATGTAGTTGAGACCGTTCTGGATCGCGCCCTCGAAGATCTTGGTCTCGCGCCGGAACTTCGCCGCGGCGCGCGCCTTGTGCTGCGCGATCTCGATCGACCCCAGCTGCGCCCCGTCCATGCGCTCGAACGACACCAGGTTGCCGGCGCCGTCGACCACCGAGATGACCAGCGGCCAATTGCGCCTCTTGGCCTCGGTGACCGCGGCGGCGATCACCTCGCGCGCCTTGTCGGCGCCGATCGACATGCCGTAGGGCACGCTGAACGGCATGTTGTCGGGAATGTTGTCGAGCGGATTGGGTTGTTGCGCCAGCGCCGCACCGGCGACGAGTAGAACGGCACCGGCGACGATGCCCGCGAGTTGACGTGATGGCATGGAATGTCCTCCCCGATAAGCCCAGCAGCGATCGGCCGCCGCCGGGCGGGCGATGCTATGGTGCGGCCGACCGCATGGGCAATCGCGGTTCTTGTTGGCGCTCGCGGGGCTTTGTCCCCCTGCCGCGCTAAGATCCCGCCTTGAACGCCTTGACGGCCTTCTCGAGCTCGCTGCGCTCGGTGCAGCCCGACGGGCACACGCGCTCGAGGCGGGCGAGCTGCTCTTCGGCGCGCGGCAGGTCTTTGATCTGCAGGAACAGCTCGCCGTAGTACTCGAGCGCCGCCTTGTGATCGGGCTTCAGCTGCAGCGCGGTGCGATAGTGCGCCTGCGCCTTGTCGAACTCGCCGAGCTTGCGCAGGCTGTAGCCGAGATAGTTGTGCGCGTCGGCATTGTCGGGCTCGCGCTGCACGACCTTGGAGAGCAGCGCCACCGCCTCCTTGTAGTGGCCGTCCTTCGCCGCGCGCTCGCCGTCGCGATAGTCGGTGTTGGCCGCCGGCGGCGTGACGCTCGGCATCGCCGCCGCCGGCACGCCCGACGCAATCGCGACAATTGCGCCGATCGCGAGCCACGGCTTGATCATCTTCATCATGGGTCGATCTCCTGGTTGGGCCGAGCAAACGGGCGAGCGGCCGGGCTTATTCCAGCAGCGGTTCGATCGCCGCGACGATCTTCGGGTCCTGCGGCTTGACGCTGGATGGCCAGCCGTCGACCAGCGCGCCGTCGGGGCCGACCAGGAACTTGTGGAAGTTCCAACGCGGCACCGCGCCTTCGCCCAGGGTCTCGGCGATCCAGCGGTAGAACGGATGCGCGCCGGCGCCGAGCACCGGCTGCTTGGCGGCCATCGGGAAATCGACCTGGTAGCGAGACGTGCAGAAGCGCGCGATCGCGGCTTCATCGCCCGGCTCCTGGGCGCCAAAATCGTTCGACGGCACGCCGAGCACCACGAGTCCGCGCGGACCCAAGCGGTCGTGCAGCGCCTTGAGGTCGGCGTATTGCGGCGTGAAGCCGCATTCGGACGCGGTGTTGACCACCAGCACCGGCCGGCCGGCGAACGACTTCAACGAGATCGTGCCGCCGCTCAGCGCGGGGAACGAGAACGCATGCGCGCCGTCAGCCATAGCGTTGCTCCTGCCAGGGGTCGCCCTCGTTGTGATAACCGCGGTCCTCCCAGAACCCCGATTGGTCGCGCGCGACGAACTGGATGCGCTTCAGCCACTTGGCGCTCTTCCAGAAATACAGCTTGGGCACGATCGCGCGCACCGGACCGCCGTGCTCGCGCGCCAGCGGCTGGCCTTCCCACGTGTAGGCGAGCAGCGCGTCGGCGGCGTCGAAATCCTCGAGCTTGAGGTTGGTCGTATAGCCGTCGTGGCTGTAGCACACCAGATGGCGCGCGCGCTCGAGCGGCGCGACCACCGACAGGATGTGCCTGGTCGCCACGCCCTCCCAACGGTTGTCGTAGCGCGACCACGCGGTCACGCAGTGGATGTCCGACGTCATCTCGACCTGCGGCTGCGCCAGGAAATCCTGGAACGTCCACGTCACGGGCTTGGCTACCAGACCGTCGATCGTCAGGTTCCATTCCCAGCGCTCGACCTTGGGCTGCACGCCGAGGTCGAGCACCGGCCAGGTCTTCACCAGGTGTTGGCCCGGCGGCAGCCGGTCGCGGCCGCGCTTGGCGGTCGTGCCGGTGAGCAGCCGGCCCTCGGCCGCCCACCGCTGCTTGCTGTCGATCAGCTTCCGGCGGAAGCCTTCCTCGTCCACGTTTATCCTCGAAGCGTCCGTGTCGGGTCGATTCGGCGGACCGGGCCGCCGGGTTACGTCGCGCGGCAGGCGGTGTGCCCCGGCCGCGGCGACGATAGAGCGAAAGCGCTGCCCTTGTCAGGCCCGTGACGCTATAGAGGCCGGGAAATGCCGAGAGCGGCCGCGAGAGGCTTGGGCGCGCGTCTGACATGATTCTGTTGTTGCTGCTCAAGGGCATCGCCGTCGGCATCGCGATCGCCGCCCCGGTCGGGCCGGTCGCCGTGCTGTGCATCCGGCGCACCCTCCTCCAGGGCCCGCCCGCCGGCTTCGCTTCGGGCTTCGGCGCGGTCGCCGCCGACGTCATCTTCGGCGCCATGGCGACCTTCGGCGTCGCGGCGCTGGCCGATACCCTGCTCGAGCACGAGATTGCGCTGCGCGTGATCGGCGGCGCCTTCCTCACCGGGCTCGGCATCAATACCTATCTCAAGGATCCGCCGCAGCCCGGCCAGCCGCTCGCCGGCCGCTTGATCCAATCGCTCGCCTCGGCGTTCCTACTGACCATCACGAACCCGATCACGATCTTCGCCTTCACCGCGATCTTCGCCGGCTTCGGCATCGTCGGCCACGACATGTCGCTGCCGGCGAGCTGGAGCCTGATCGTCGGCGTCGCGATCGGCGCCACCTTGTGGTGGTCGGGCCTGACCCTGGCCGCCGGGTTTTTGCGCGAGCGCGTCGCGGTCCATGAGCTGCGCTGGCTCAACAAGCTGTCGGGCGGGCTGATCCTGGTGTTTGCCGCGGGGTCGTTCGCGTCGCTGGGGTTCTTCCGATGAGCCCACGCGTCGTCTCGCTGCTGCCCGGCGCGACCGAGATCGTCGCCGCGCTCGGCCTGGTCGATCGCCTGGTCGGCCGCAGTCACGCGTGCGATCACCCACCCGAAATCCAGGCGCTGCCGGCGCTCAGCGCGCCCGAGCTCGGCGACGCGCCGAGCGCGGTGCTGCATCGCGACGTCGCCGCGCGCGCACGCCGCGCGCTGGCGATCTACCGGATCGATCACGACCGCCTGGCCGCGCTGGCGCCCGACGTCATCCTGACCCAGACCTTGTGCGAGGTCTGCGCCGTCGGGCCGGGCGACCTCGCCGCCTACGTCGACGCGATGCGCCCGGGCGCCGCACTGGTCGCGCTCGGCGCCGCCGATCTCGCCGGCCTGTTCGCCGACATGGCGCGCATCGCCGCGGCGTGCGGCGCGCCGGCACGCGCGGCGCCGCTGATCGCGCGGCTCGAGGCGCGGCTCGACCGCCTGGCCGCCGCGGTCGCCGGCGCGCCGCGCCCGCGCGTCGTCTGCCTCGAGTGGCTCGATCCCCTGATGGCCGCCGGCAACTGGACGCCCGAGCTGGTCGCGCGAGCCGGCGGCGAACCCGCGCTCGGCCGCGCCGGCGCGCATTCGGGCACGATCGCACTCGGCCAGCTCGCCGCCGCCGACCCCGACGTCATCGTCGTCGCGCCATGCAGCTTCGACCTCGCGCGCAGCCGCGCCGAGCTGCCGGCGCTCGCCGCCACGCCGGCCTGGCAGGCGCTGCGCGCGGTGCGTACCGGGGCGGTCCATCTCGCCGACGGCAACCGCTTCTTCAACCGGCCCGGACCGCGCCTGGTCGACACCGCCGAGATGCTCGGCGAGATCCTCCATCCGGACCGCGCCGCGTATGGCCATCACGGCGACGCCTGGGTACGCTGGTGACGCCATGGCGAACCGCCAAGTGCGCGCGCTGAAGCCGCGCGGCCGTAAACGCAAGCATCGCCCGTCGACCCGGCGCTTGGTGCAGCGCGTCGGCACCTTGCCGATCGTGCGGCTCAACCGCGAGAAGCAGTGGCGCGACGTCTACCACCGCATGCTGACGTTCAGCTGGCCGCGCTTCTTCGGCGTCATGGCGCTCTGGTACATCGGCGCCAACGTCACCTTCGCGCTGCTCTACATGGTCGATCCCAACGGTATCGCCGAGGCGCGCCCGGGGAGTTTCGAGGATCACTTCTTCTTCAGCGTCCAGACCATCGCGACGATCGGCTACGGCGTCATGCACCCGCAGACGCTCTACGCCAACCTGGTGATGACGGTCGAGACCTTGGCCGGACTGATCTTCTTCGCGGTGCTGACCGGGCTGGTCTTCGCGCGCTTTTCACGGCCGACCGCACGCATCCTGTTCAGCGACGTCGCGGTGGTCACGCCGCACAACGGCGTGCCGACCCTGATGTTCCGCTGCGCCAACCAGCGCTTGAACCAGATCCTCGAAGCCAACATCGGCGTCACGGTGCTGCGCGACGAGATCTCGGCCGAAGGCCGCACCTTGCGCCGTTTCCACGACCTCAAGCTGTTGCGCCAGCGCACGCCGGTATTCGCGCTGACCTGGACCGTGATGCACCCGATCGACACCGAGAGCCCGCTCCATGGCCTGACCGCCGCGGACATGGCCGGCGACGACGCGCTGGAGCTCGTCGTCGTGCTGACCGGGGTTGACGAGACCTTCGCGCAGCCGATCCAAGCGCGCCACTCCTACGTCGCCGATGAGATCCTGTGGGATCACCATTTCGTCGACATCGTCGTCGAGCTCGATGACGGCCGTCCGGCGATCGACTACAGCCGGTTCCACGACATCCACCCGAGCGGCGAGACGGCGCCGGACTAAGCCAACCGCACTTCGCCGTCGACGACGTCGATCGCCACGCGGGTCAACGCGCGGCCGAGGCAGGGGCCGTAGATGCACACGCCGTCGCCGACGCGGAACAGCGCGCCGTGCATGCCGCACAATATGTGCTTGCGCTCGAAATCGAAGAAATGGTCGGGCTGCCAGTCGAGATTGAGCTCGAGATGCGGGCAGCGGTTGACGTAGGCCCGCACGGTGCGGCCGAGCCGCACCACCAAGATGGCGGTCGCGACGCCATCGATCGATGCCGTGATGCCGCGGCCACTCTTGTCGGGAATGTCCTCGACCCGGCAGAGCGCGCTCACGCCATGCCGCCGCCGAGCTTGAGGATCTTGGTCCACGCCGCGGCGTCGATCGGCATCACGGACAGCCGCGACTGGCGCACCAGCGCGATCTTGGCGAGCGCCGGGTCGGCCTTGATCTGGGCCAGGGTCACCGCAGTCTTGAGCGCTTTGAGTGCCTTGACGTCGACCATGCCGAACGTGCCGGTCTTGTCGGTCGGATCGGGATAGTAGGTTTTGGCGACCTCGACGACGCCGACCACCGCGCGCTCCTCGCCCGAGTGGTAGAAGAAACAGGTGTCGCCGACCGCCATGGTCTTGAGGTTCTTGGCGGCCTGGAAGTTGCGCACGCCGCTCCAATTGGTGCGCTTGTCGGCGACCATCTGGGTCCACGAATAGGCCCCGGGCTCCGACTTCACCAGCCAATGCGCCATCGCATCCGCTCCCCCCGCTAGTCCGGCGCGACTATCGCATCGCCGAACTCGGCGCGGAAGGGCCGCTGCAGCAGCGCCGCGATGGTCGCGTCGATGTCGGCACCGCGGTTGAGCACGGCGTCGACCGCAGCGGCGATCGGCATCTCGACCCCGAGCCGCGCCGCCAGCGCGACCAGCGCACCGGCGCTGTCGACCCCCTCGGCGATCGAGCGCCGCTCGGCGACGATGTCGGCGAGCGCGCGGCCGCGCCCGAGCGCGATGCCGAGCGACAGGTTGCGCGACTGCTCGCCCGAGCACGTCAAGGTCAGGTCGCCGAGGCCGGACAAGCCGATCAAGGTGTCGACGCGGCCGCGCTTGGCGACGCCGAAGCGGATCATCTCGGCGAGGCCGCGGGTGATCAGCGCCGCGCGCGCGTTGTCGCCGAGGCCGCGGCCGTGCGCGATGCCGCAGGCGATCGCCAGCACGTTCTTGACCGCGCCGCCGATCTCGGTGCCGACCGGATCGTCCGAGGGATACGGCCGGAAGGTCGGACCGCCGAGCCGCTCCGCCACCGCCGCGGCGATCCGCGGGTCGTGCGCCGCGATCGTGATCGCGGTCGGCAAGCCGCGCGCGACCTCGCGCGCGAAGGTCGGACCGGACAGCACCGCGATCGAGCGGTCCGGCAGGCACTCGGCGACGACCTCGGTCATCAACCGGCACGAGCCGGTCTCGATGCCCTTGGCGCACACCACCAGCGGCGTTGTCGCCGGCAGATGCGGCGCCAGCCCGGTCGCGACCGCGCGCACGTGCTGCGCCGGCACGACCAACAAGACCAGTCCCGCGCGCGCCACCGCGGCGAGATCGCCGGTTGCGCCAATCGCCGGATCGAGCGGCTGATCGGGCAGGAACAGCGGGTTGGCGTGGTGCGTGTTGATCGCGGCGACGACCTCGGGCTCGTGCGCCCACAGCACGACGCTGGCCCGGGCGCGGCGGGCGACCAGCGCCAGCGCGGTGCCCCACGCGCCGCCGCCGACGATGCCGATGTCGGGTTTGTGATCGGGGGCCGCGCTCACGCCGCCTCGGCGCGCGGATCGAGCGGCCAGCGCGGCCGCGGCGCGAAGTCGAGACCGTCGGTCAGGCCGAGCCGCAGGCGCTCGATGCCGGCCCACGCGATCATCGCGGCGTTGTCGGTGCACAGCGCCGGCGGCGGCGCGACCAGGGTCATGCCGTCGGACGCGGCGACCGCGGCGAGGCGCGCGCGCAGGGTCTGGTTGGCGGCGACGCCGCCCGCGACCACCAGGGTGGTGGCGGGCGGGTGGCTCTTGCGGAACATCGCGATCGCGCGACGGGTGCGGTCGGCCAGCACGTCGGCGACCGCGGCTTGAAAGCTCGCCGCCAGATCGGCCAGGTCGCGCGCTTGGAAGTCGCCGGGCGGCAAGGCTTCGGCGGCGAGCCGCACCGCGGTCTTGAGCCCGGAGAACGAGAAGTCGGCGCCCGGCCGGCCGAGCAGCGGTCGCGGCAGATCGAAGCGCCGGGGATCGCCGGCGCGCGCCGCGGCCTCGACCGCCGGGCCGCCGGGAAAGCCCAGGCCGAGCATCTTGGCGACCTTGTCGAAAGCCTCGCCGACCGCGTCGTCGATCGTGGTGCCGAGCCGCGTGTAGCGCCCGACGCCCTCGACCGCGAGCAGCTGGCAGTGGCCGCCCGACACCAGCAGGAGCAGGAACGGGAATTCGACCGCGTCGGTCAGCCGGCAGGTCAGCGCGTGGCCCTCCAGGTGGTTGACCGCGACGAACGGCCGATCGTGCGCCAGCGCCAGCGCCTTGGCCAGGGTGACGCCGACGATGACGCCGCCGATCAGCCCGGGGCCGCCGGTCGCCGCGACGGCGTCGAGTTCGCCGAGGCGGATATCGGCGTCCTCGAGGGCCCGGCGTACCAGGCCATCAAGCACATCCAAGTGGGCGCGCGCGGCGATCTCGGGCACGACGCCGCCGTACGGCCGATGGGCGTCGAGCTGCGAGGCGACCAGCGAGGCGCGGATCGCGCGCGCGTCGGTCACGACGGCGGCCGCGGTCTCGTCGCACGAGGTCTCGATGCCGAGCACGATCATGGCGTCCAATATGGCGCCAGCGCGCGCCCTTTGTAAGTTCCCGCAAAGGGCGCCGTGCGGGTCACGCGGCGCGTACGGCGTCGGCCAGCGCCGCCATGACGGCGCGCACCGCCGCGAGCTGCGCCAGGGTCGCGCGCACCGCCGGCTCGCAGCGATAGACCGGACGAAACGGATTGCCGACATCGAACGGCCGCGAGCGCCCCTTGAGCGCCAGCGCGAGGCGCAGCACGTTGTCGTCGAACGAGCCGACGAACGACGCCGGCGCGAAGACGCGGCCGAGCGCGCCGAGCGCCTCGAGCACCGCCGGCGTGGCGAGCGCCGGCGTCGCGCCGCCGGCATCGACCTCGAGCCGTCCGGGTTCGCGCGCATCGGGCGCGTGGACGCGCCATGCTTCGTCCGCGTGCCCCGAGCCGGGCAGGCCGAACGCGATCAGGGTGCCGCGAAACAGCGTCGCCTCGCGGCCGGCCTGCTTCTGGCTGTCCTCGAGCTCGGCCATCCACAGGCCGACATCGCCGTGGCTGCCGTTGAAGACGTCGTCGATCGTGACCTTCTCGGTCGGCCGGCGCCACGCCAGGCGGCGCTGGTCGAGCGGCGGCAGCAGACCGAGCGCGCGGAACGGTGCGACCACGGCGGCCGTCGCGCGCGGCTTGATCCAAACGGTGAGGTCGCCGAAGTGGTCGCACAGGGCCGGCAGCAACAGACGTTCCTCGCGGCCGACGAAGAACGCGACCGGCACCAGGGCGAGACCGATCGCGCCGAGCAGGACGATGATGGCGCCCTTGAGGAACCGCATATCCTCGGTGACCGCCAGCACGGCCACCACGCCGGCCAACGGCAGCCCGATCGCGAGGATGATCCAGAAGACGACGAGAACGACCCGGCGCAACAGCTCCAGCCGGTGCAGCCGGGGCACGATCGTGCGCTCGAAATGCGCCGCGAAGCCGCGCTCGTGCGGCGCGCGCTCCTCGAACGCCGACGGCCGGCCGATCGGCTTGAACCACCCGAGCACGCGCCATGGAAGGGGCGCGCACCGGCACCTGTCAATCCGCCGGCGCGCCGGCTCGCCGCGCGCCTTGCGCCGCTCCCGCCCCTCCCCTACAACCCGCGCATGGCGCCTCTGCCTTCCCCGCTGCGCATCGGCACGCGCGGCAGCCCGCTCGCGCTGATCCAGGCCAACGCGGTGCGCCTGGCGCTGATCGCCGCCGGCGCCGACCCCGACGACATCGAGATCGCGCCGATCCGCACCTCGGGCGATCGCGTGCGCGACCGCGCACTGGCCGACGTCGGCGGCAAGGGGCTGTTCACCAAGCAGCTCGAGGAAGCGCTCAACGCCCGCCGCGTCGAT
>JACQAI010000147.1 GCA_016195115.1 Pseudomonadota bacterium | reverse complement strand
GTGGAACAAGATCGGCCTCAAGGTGACCCAGCGCGTGGTGCCGACCGGCCCGTGGTTCGAGGCGATGCGCAGCGGCAATTTCGACGTCGTGATGGAGGCGAACTGCGTCAGCATGGTCAATCCGCTGACCGACGTGCAGAAGTTCCTGCCACGCTCGGTCTACCCGGAGAACTACGGCAACTTCGAGGATCCCGCAGAGATCAAGATCTTCGACAAGATGTTCCGCGAGACCGACTTCACCAAGCAGCGCGCGCTGATGCGCGAGTTCGAGACGCACGTGATGGCTACCGAGGTCCACCACATCATGCTGCCCTGGTGGTATCGGCTCATTCCGCACCGCAGTTACGTCAAGGGCTGGAAGATCAGCCCCAGCCACTACCTGAACCAGGACCTGGCGACGGTCTGGCTCGACAAGTAAGCGGCACGGCGCGGCCGGATTGCATCCGGCCGCGCCGCGACAATGGGGAAGCGGCGAAGCCGGCGGCAGTCCGGCGCGCCGGAGGCGAAAAGGGAGACATGGCCATGACGATGATGCGAGGCGTATGCGCCGCGGGTCTGGCGGCGATCCTGACGACCGGGGCGGCGGGCGTGGTGGCGGCGGCCGATGCGCCCAAGCGCGGCGGCACGTTGACCTACGTGATTCCGGCCGATGGGCCGCCGAGCTTCGACGGCCATCGCGAGACGACGTTCGCGACGGTGCACGCCACCGCGCCGTTCTACAGCGTGCTGATCCGCATCAATCCGAACGACCCGGGCTCGACCACCGACTTCGTCTGCGACTTGTGCACCCAGATGCCCAAGCCGACCGACGACGGCAAGACCTGGACCTTCAAGATCCGCCAGGATGTCAAGTGGCACGACGGCTCGCCGCTGACTGCCTACGACGTCGCGACCAGCTGGCAGTACGTCGTGCGCCCGCCCGAGGGCATGACGAGCGCCCGCGCGAGCTACTTCGTCATGGTCGACAAGGTCGAGGCGCCCGATGCGTCGACCGTGGTGTTCCGACTGAAGTTCGCGACCGACGCCTTCCTGCCCGGCCTCGCCGATCCGTTCGCCTACGTCTACAAGAAGGACATCCTCGAGAAGGATCCGCACTGGTACGAGAAGAACATCATGGGCTCGGGCCCGTTCAAGTTCGCCTCGTACGACGTCGGCCAGTCGGTCAAGGGCGTGCGCAACGACGACTACTACCGCAAGGGCCAGCCCTACCTCGACGGCATCGTCGGGCTGTTCGCGCCCAAGCAGGCGGTGCGAGTCGACGCCATGCGCGCCGACCGGGCGTCGCTCGAGTTCCGCGGCTTGCCACCGTCGGCGCGCGACCAGCTGGTCAAGGAGCTCGGCGACAAGCTGACCGTCCAGACCAGCGACTGGAACTGCGGCAACCTGATCACCATCAACCACAAGAAGAAGCCGTTCGACGACGTCCGGGTGCGGCGCGCGCTGGCGCTGGCGATCGACCAGTGGAACGGCGCGCCGGCGCTCGCCAAGATCGCCAACGTCCATACCGTCGGCGGCGTCGTCTTCCCGGGCTCGCCGCTGGCGGCCAAGAAGGAGGAGCTGCAGAAGCTCACCGGGTTCTGGCCCGACATTAACAAGTCGCGCGCCGAGGCCAAGCGGCTGCTCAAGGAGGCCGGCGTCGAAGGCATGAGCTTTGAGCTGGTCAACCGCAACATCGATCAGCCCTACAAATTCGTCGGCACCTGGGTGATCGACGAGTGGAGCAAGGTCGGCCTGAAAGTGAACCAGCGCGTCGTGCCGACCGGCCCATGGTACGAGGCGATGCGCGGCGGTACCTTCGACGTCGTCGTCGAGGCCAATTGCCAGGGCGTCGTCAATCCGCTGATGGACGTCGGCAAGTACCTGCCGCACGCCGTCTACACCGAGAACTACGGCCAGTACGAGGACCAGAAGGAGATCGACATCTACAACGCGATGATCCGCGAGACCGACTTCGCCAAGCAGCGGGCGCTGATACGGCAGTTCGAGACCCACGTGCTCGACACCGAGGCGCACGCGATCCAGGTGCTGTGGTGGAGCCGCATCATCCCGGCGCGCTCGTACGTCAAGGGCTGGAAGATCAGCCCGAGCCAC
This sequence comes from Pseudomonadota bacterium, assembly GCA_016195115.1. Lineage (GTDB taxonomy): Bacteria > Pseudomonadota > Alphaproteobacteria > Elsterales > Elsteraceae > JACQAI01. Next base: position 5,603 of record JACQAI010000147.1, on the reverse strand, counting down.
TTCGTCAACCAAGATCTCGCCAACGTCTGGCTCGACAAGTAGCGGAGCCGGCTCGACCGGTTCGACGACGCGTTGCAGCGAGGGAAGAGGAACAGCCGACAGCATCCTGACCACCCACAGGGAGGGCAGCGGCCATGCGTACGACAGGCGTCTTGTGGGCGGCGGGTCTGGGCATGCTCCTCGCGGTCGGGGTAGCGAGCGTCGTCTCGGCCGCCGCCGCGACGCCCAAGCGCGGCGGTACGTTGACCTACACGATCCCGGCGGATGCGCCGGCCAGCTTCGACGGCCACCGCGAAACGTCGTTCGCGACCGTGCACTCGATCGCGCCGTTCTACAGCGTGCTGATCCGGATCAACCCGGACAATCCGTCGTCGACGACCGACTTCGTGTGCGACTTGTGCACCGAGATGCCGAAGCCGACCGACGACGGCAGGACCTGGGCGTTCAAGATCCGTCCGGACGTCAAGTGGCACGACGGCTCGCTGCTCACGGCCGACGACGTGGCGACCAGCTGGCGCTACGTCGTCAATCCGCCCGAGGGTATTTCAAGCGCGCGCGAGAGTTTCTACCTCATGGTCGACCGGATCGAGGTGCCCGACCGGCAGACTGTGACGTTTCGTCTCAAGTTCGCCAGCAACGCCTTCCTGCCGGCGCTCGCCGACCCGTTCGCCGTGATCTACAAGAAGGCGATCCTGGAGAAGGATCCGCGTTGGTACGAAAAGAACATCATGGGTTCCGGCCCGTTCAGGTTCACCTCGTACGAGGTCGGCCAGTCGATTAAGGGCGTGCGCAACCCCGATTACTATCGCAAGGGACAGCCGTATCTCGACGGTTTCATCGCCCTCTATGCGCCCAAGCAGGCGGTCCGGGTCGACGCGATTCGCGCCGACCGCGCGGCCGTGGAGTTCCGCGGCCTGCCGCCGTCGGCGCGTGATCAGCTCGTCAAGGAGCTCGGCGACAAGGTCACCGTGCAGAGCAGCGACTGGAATTGCGGCAGCGTGGTCACGGTCAATCACCGCAGGAAGCCGTTCGACGACGTGCGCGTGCGCCGTGCTCTGACCCTGGCGGTCGATCGCTGGCGCGGCGCGCCGTCGCTGGCCAAGATCGCCAACGTGCGTACGGTCGGCGGCATCGTGTTTCCCGGCTCGCCGATGGCGGCAACCCGGGAGGAGCTCGAGAAGCTGCCTGGCTACTGGCCGGATATCGACAAGTCGCGCGCCGAGGCCAAGCGGCTCCTGAGGGAGGCCGGGGCCGAGGGGCTGTCATTCGAAATGCTGAACCGCAATGTCGATCAACCCTACAAGTTCGTCGGCACCTGGTTGATCGACGAATGGAGCAAGGTCGGCCTGCGCGTCACCCAGCGCGTGGTGCCGACCGGCCCGTGGTTCGAGGCGATGCGCAGCGGCAATTTCGAGGTCGTGCTGCAAGCCAACTGCCACGGCGTGGTCAATCCGCTGACGGACGTCGGCAACTACCTCCCGCACACCGTCTATACCGAGAACTACGGCCAGTTCGAGGACCAGCAGGAGATCGATCTTTACGACGAGATGGTCCGCGAGACCGATGTCGCCAGGCAGCGCGGTCTGATGCGCAGGTACGAGACTTACGTGCTCGACACCGCAGCGCACACCATGCACGCGCTCTGGTGGCATCGGATCGTGCCGCAGCGGTCCTACGTCAAGGGCTGGAAGATCAGCCCGAGCCACTACATCAACCAGGATCTGGCCAACGTCTGGCTCGACAAATAGGGCCAACAGGTAGGATAAAGCGATGCGATCCCGCCGGTCCGGCTGCGGGATCGCCAACCGGACGTAAATCTATGTACCGTTACATCATCAACCGCCTGGTGCTCGTGATCCCGACCCTGGTCGGGGCGGCCGCGCTGGTGTTCGCGCTGATGCGGCTGATTCCGGGCGACATCTGCGTCGTCCGCCTGGCGTCCGGCGGCGGCACGTTCAACGCCCATGCGGTCGCGGTCTGTCACGCTGAAGTCGGGCTGGACCAGTCGGTGCCTGTGCAGTTCGTCAACTTCGTGATCGGCCTGTTCCGCTTCGATTTCGGGCCGTCGATGTGGTCGGGCAAGCCGGTCTCCGAGGAGATCTTGGCGCGGCTGCCGATCTCGCTCGAGGTGGCGCTGCTCGCCACCGTCATCGCGGTCCTGATCGCGATTCCGCTCGGCACCATCTCGGCCCTGAAGCAGAACAGCTGGACCGACGTGGTGGTGCGCACGGTGGCGATCGCCGGCATCGCGACGCCGTCGTTCTGGCTCGGCATCCTCGTCATCCTGGCGATCCTCGATATCACCCAGGCGATCAGCGGCACGCCCTGGATGCCGCCGATCGACTACGTGTCGCTGTGGGACGACCCGATCCGCAATCTGTCGATAGTGATCTGCCCGGCCGTCACCGTCGGCTATCGCTATTCGGCCGTGACCATGCGGATGACGCGCTCGGCCATGCTCGAAGTGCTGCGCGAGGACTACATCCGTACCGCCCGCGCCAAGGGCCTGATCGAGAAGCTGGTGGTCAACCGCCACGCGCTCAAGAACGCACTGCTGCCGGTCGTCACTCTGATCGGCATCGAGTTCGCGTTCCTGATCGGCGGCCTGGTGGTCACCGAGCAGGTCTTCAACCTCAACGGCATCGGGCGGCTGTTCGTGCTGGCGGTGCAGAACCAGGACTATACGCTGACCCAGGCGCTCGTGATGCTCACGGTGGTCGTGTTCGTGCTCTGCAATCTGATCGTCGATGTGCTCTACGCGTGGCTCGATCCGCGCATCCGCTACGCCTGAGGTCAGCATCCATGTCGCCCTCCGACACGACCCTGCCGATCAGCGCCATCGACGACGACGCCCCGGAGACCCGCCGATCGATCCTCGAGCGCTCGCTGCTGTTCTGCCGGCGCCAGCCGCTGGGCACGTTCGGACTGGCGCTGTGCATCGTCATGTTGATCGCGGGTCTGGGCGCCGAGTGGCTGGCGCCGTACTCGCCGACCGCCAATGACTTCTCGGCGATGACCGAGCCGCCGAGCTGGGCGCACCTGCTCGGCACCGACCAGTTCGGCCGCGATCTGCTGTCGCGCATCATCTACGGCGCGCGCACGGCGCTGATCGTCGGCTTTTCGTGCGCCATCGTCGGCGGCTTCGTCGGCCTCGTGCTCGGGGTCGGCAGCGCCTATTTCGGCGGCCGTATCGACGCCTGGCTGCAGCGCGTGTTCGACGTCCTGATGGCCTTCCCGCTGATCATCATGGCGCTCGCGGTGGTGGCGATCTTCGGCACCGGCGTGCAGAACGTGATCGTCGCCATCACGGTCCCGCTGGTACCGCGCTGCGCCCGCGTGGTGCGCTCGAGCGCGCTGTCGATCCGCGAGGTTCCCTACGTCGATGCGGCGCGCGCCTGCGGCTTCGGCCATGTGCGCATCATCATGCGCCACATGGTGCCCAACGTGATGGCGCCGTTCCTGATCCTGATCACCGCGTTCGTCGGCCAGGCGATCCTGGCCGAGGCGTCGCTGTCCTATCTCGGCCTCGGCGTCCAGGAGCCGGTCGCGGCGTGGGGCCTGATGCTGCAGGGCGGCGCCGAGGAGTACGCCTCGACGGCGCCGTGGATCGCGGTCTTCCCCGGCCTCGCGATCGCGCTGACCGTGTTCGGCATCAGCCTGTACGGCGACGCCCTGCGCGACGTCCTCGACCCCAAGATGCGCGACCGCTAGCTACCCTCTCCCGATGGGAGAGGGAGGCTCAGAAAATCGTATAAGCGCCGTCGATCACGAACGCGTCGCCGGTGTGGTAGCGGCTGGCATCGCTTGCCAGGTAGGTGGCGATGCCGGCGAAATCGTCGCCGTCGCCCCAGCGGCGCAGCGGGATGCGCGGCAGCACGGCGCCGGCGAACTTGGGATCGGCGACGCGACCGGCGGTCATCTCAGTCTCGATCCAGCCCGGCAGGATCGAATTGGCCGTGACGCCGTGGCGTGCCAGCTCGACCGCGAGCGACCGCATCATGGCGAGCAGGGCGCCCTTGCTGGCGGCGTAGGCTGTGGCGCGCGCCGGGCCATGCACCGCCGCGGTGCTCGCCACCGCGACGAGCCGGCCGCCCGGATCGCCGGCCTTGGCGCGCTCGACCATGTGGCGGCTGGCGGCGCGCAAGGTGAAGAACGTGCCGTCGAGATTGACCGACATGACGCGCCGCCATTCCGCGGTGCTGAGCTCGTGGAGTGCCGCGCGCTTCTGCCCCACACCGGCGTTGGCGAAGCAGGCGTCGATCCGGCCGAACGCCGCCACCGCTTCGGCGAAGCTGCGCTCGACCGCCGCCTCGTCGGCGATGTCGCAACGCTGCGCCAGCGCCCGCCGCCCGTGCGTCTTGAGCGTGGCCTCGGCGCGGGCGAGCTTTTGAGGATTGCCGCCCCAGATCACGACATCGGCGCCGGCGGCCGCGAGGCCCCGGGCCATGCCGAGGCCGATGCCGCCGTTGCCGCCGGTCACCAGGGCGACCTTGCCGGTCAAATCGAATACGGGCGGGGTCATCGGGCCTCCTTTTTGCTCACCTTTTGCGCGTAGCGCGGCAGGGGGCGCCGCGCCCGCGAGCGCATGAAAACTGCTAGCGCGGCCTTGGCACCCGCCGCGCTCGGTCTTTTGTTGGCGCTCGCGGGGCTTGCGCCCCTGCCGCGCCAGGCACAATACCTATTTATACGGAGCCCCGGATTTGGCAGATAGGGGCGCCACTCGAGGAGCGCGAGCAGGATGGACGACACGGCGGTTGCCGAAGCGGGGCGGGATTTCATTCGCGACATCGTCCAGGCCGATGTCGACGCCCAGCGCACGCGCGAGGTCGTGACGCGCTTTCCGCCGGAGCCCAACGGCTACCTGCATATCGGCCATGCCAAGTCGATCTGCCTGAACTTCGGGGTCGCCCAGGAATTCGGCGGGCGCTGTCATCTGCGCTTCGACGATACCAACCCGACCAAGGAGGAGCAGGAGTTCATCGACGCGATCCAGCGCGACGTCCATTGGCTCGGCTTCGACTGGGGCAAGCACCTCTATCACGCGTCGGACTATTTCGAGCAGCTCTACGGCTGGGCCGAGCACCTGATCACCACCGGCAAGGCCTACATCGACGACCAATCGGCCGACGAGATCCGCCAAATGCGCGGCACCCTGACCGAGCCGGGGAAGAACAGCCCATTCCGAGATCGCACGGTCGCCGAAAACCTCGACTTGTTCCGGCGCATGCGCGCCGGTGAGTTTCCCAACGGCGCGCGCGTGGTCCGAGCCAAGATCGACATGGCGTCGGGCAACATCAACCTGCGCGACCCGGTGATCTACCGCATCCTCCACGCTGCCCATCCGCGCACCGGAACGACCTGGTGCATCTATCCGACCTACGACTTCGCGCACGGCCAGTCTGACGCGATCGAGGGCGTCACGCACTCGATCTGCACGCTCGAGTTCGAGGACCATCGGCCGCTCTACGACTGGCTGATCGACAACCTGCCGGTGCCGTCGCGGCCGCGACAGTACGAGTTCGCGCGGCTCAACCTCGGCTACACGGTGTTGTCGAAGCGCTTCCTGACCGAGCTGGTGCGCCAGGGTCGCGTCGCCGGCTGGG
>JACQAI010000146.1 GCA_016195115.1 Pseudomonadota bacterium | reverse complement strand
TCGAGGTGCCGCTGGCCGAGCTGATCAAGAGCCTGGAAAAGCGTCCGCCCCACATCGTCAAGGGCACCGCGGTGTTTCTCACCAGCGACCCCAGTTTCGTGCCGACGGCGCTGTTGCACAACCTCAAGCACAACAAGGTGCTGCACGAGCGGGTCGTGCTCATGAAGGTCGCGACCCAGGACATTCCCCACGTGCCCGACGAGCAGCGGCTGGAAATCGGCCACCTGTCGCACAATTTCCACACCGTCACGATCAACTACGGCTTCATGGAGGACCCGAACATCCCGCGGGTGCTGGCGCAGTGCCGCCTCCAGCAGTTCCACTTCAACCTGATGGAGACCTCGTTCTTCATCGGCCGCGAGAAGATCGTCATCGCCAAGCGCTCGCGCGGCGTGTGGTGGCGCAAGCGGGTGTTCCTGCTGATGTACACGACGATGCTGAGCGCGACCGAGTTCTTCCGCATCCCGAGCAACCGCGTCGTCGAGCTGGGCGGCCAGATCGAGATCTGACGGGGCGTCGCGTCGACGCTGCCGCAGCGTCGTCACCGATGCGCCGGCGCGCCGGCGTTGCGCAGCATGCGGTCCACCCGCGCGGCGTTCTGCCAGCGCGCGGGATTGCGCAGGGCGGCGGGGTCAGGCTCGGGCAACGCGGGCGTCGGCCTGGAAATACAGGATGAATTCAGGCCAGGGTCGGCTGCACCGCCACCGCCTCTCCGCCCATTCGTCATAGCCGCCCCCGGGCTCGACCCGGCCATCGTGACGGCCGCCTGAGCTGCGGGATGCGGCGCCCCCTGTCGCGATGGTGCGGCGGGCTCATCCCTGGAAATGCAGGGCGAATTCAGGCTCCCTTCCTGATCCCCGATGCCTTGGCGTAGGCGACCGAGGAACTCCGGCTCGAGCCCGGTGCGGATCGCCGCGATGATCTCGGCGCGCATCGCCGCGATGACTTCGGCGCGGATCGTCGGCTCGAGCTCGGCGCGGAGCGCCGCGGCGACCTCGGCGCGGATCGCGGGGTCCCGCGCGAGCTGCGCGCGGACCGCCGCGGCCTCCTCTGCTTGTATCGCAGGCTTGGCCGCCGAAATCTCGGAAACCTTGCGCTCGGTCTCGATCACCCGCGCGGCCTCGACCGCCTCGTCTGGCGTGATCTCGCCGCGTGCCATGGCGGCGAATACCGCCTGGCAGCGCTCGAGCAGGCTCGCGCCCCCCGGCACTGCGATCTCGACCAGCTGGCCGCGCGGCTTGGGCTTGGGGTCGAGCCGGTCGAACACGAAGCGCGCCGCCGTCAGGTTGCCGGCGGCGAGCTGGTCGGCGATGACCTGGGCGCCCGCCGCGATGTCCTCGCTGCGCAGCATTTCCTTCAGGAGCGTCGCGTCGTGGCGCCGGCCGAGCGGCTTGCCGGCGGGATTGCCCGAGCAACCGGGCACGAAGCGGCCGTGGGCATCGCGCCCGGCCGCGGATGGCTCTGTCATGGAAAACCTCCACCAAGGCTGCGCAGCGGCAGCGTTGGGGAGTCATATATACCTTTGTGGAATTATGTCAATACCACTTGGCTGACTTCCGTCCGCGGTCCCGTCCTCCGGTTAGCGCGGAAATGCCGCCTTCGCCCGGTCTTGGCGCTGCGCAACGATCAGGAGGATCGCGAACACCAGCACGGTCGTCGCGATCACCGGCGCGGTGGCGTCGGTCAGCAACCCGTACCACCGATGCAGCGCGACCGAGGCGCCGACCGTCGCCGCCATCGACACCAGCCAGAAGGTGATGAAACCACGCCGGCGACGTGCGCCCGCGACGACGATCACGCCGAGGCCGCTCGCGATCATGAGCGCGATCTCGACCGGGCCGGCCCAGCCCGGCCGCCGCAGCAGCGTGCCGGCCAACATGTCGCGCAGCGCGCGCGCGTGCAGATAGACGCCCGGCATGTGCCCGACCGGCGTCTGCCGGATGTCGCGCAAGCCGGCTGCGCTGGCGCCGATGATCGCGATCCGACCGGCCAGCGAGCCGGGCGCCACGCCGCCTTCGAGCACCGCGTGCGCCGACACGCCGCGCGGCGACGCCAACGCGAAGTTCGGCCAGACCTCGCCCGTTCGATCGGTTGGCACGGCGAGGCCGCCGATCGTCGCGCGCTCGATGCCGAACCACCCCACCTCCACCGACGGCGGCTCCGTCGCACGCGCGACCCGCGCGAGCTCCAGCGCGAGCCCGGGCAAGATGTGGTCGCCCACCCGGGCGAGCATCGGCATGTGCCTGACCACACCGTCGGGATCGGGGTTGAGGTAGAGGGCGAGGAAGCCGGAACCCGCGGCCGTCCGCGCCAGCAAGGGCAGCGAGCGGACGACGCCGCGGGCGTGCGGGAGATGGGGCACGGCAGAGCGCCCACGGACCGTGACACCCGAGCCGGCCGGAACAGCGCCGATGCCGTCGTCGTCAAGGAACTCGGCGAGGACGACGCGTCCCTCGCCGATCGCCTCGGCGAACAGGCCGTCGGTGCTCGGCGCCGCCGCGAGCGCGCGCGCCAGCGCCGGGTCGATGTAGTCGAAGGCTCGTGCCAGCCGGTCGGGCGACAGACGGTCGGGCTCTACGAACACGATATCGAAGCCGACGATCGCGCCGGCCTCGGTCAGGCGGCGCGTCAGCGCGGCCACCACGGCGCGCGACCACGGCCACTGGCCGAGCGCCGCCAGGCTCGCTTCGTCGATCTCGACCACCACGACCTTGTCGCTCATCACCGGGGACGGCGCGGTCGTCTGGTACAGATCGAACAGGCTGTCGCGCGCCAATGCGAACGGGCGCCAGTCAGCGATCCGGAGCCCGAGCAGCACGACCAGCAAGGCCGCCAACAGCCAGCTCGGGCCGCGCACCAGTGCGGCGATGGTGCGGACCGGCGCGCCGATCCGCGCCGCGATCGCCTCGATGGGTGCCGGCAACGTGGGTAAGGCCGGTAGCCTCGCCCGGTAGCTCGACAGGACGCAACCGACCGCCCAGCGCAGCGCGGCGCGATCGTCCTCGATGTGATCGAGTTCGCGGCGCATCGCCTCGGCCCACGCGCCGCGCGCCGGCGGCAGCACGCGCGCGGCGTGGCCCCCCGCCGCCACGGCCAGCCGCCGCAGGCGGCTCGGCGCGATGCTCATGCCACGACCGCGTCGCGATCACGCGCGATCGTCGGCCCGCCGCGCGCTTGCTCGAGCGCGAACGCGATGCCGGCCGCGGTCAGCCGATAGACGTGGCGCGGCGGCAGGCCCGGTCGCTCGGCGTCCTGCCAGTTGGCTTCGAGCAGGCCTTGCTCGCTCAGGCGCATCAGCAGCGGGTACAGGGTGCCGGACTTCAGGCCGGTTTCTTTCGCCAAGCCATAGCCATGTCGCCACGCTTGCGGTTGGCCGAGGAAGGCCGCCAACAGCGCGCGCGTCTGATGCGAGGTGTTCGGCCGACGGGGCATTAGGCGTATTATCGATATATGTAGAGTTTTGTCAACTCGAAGCGCTCCCCTGAAAAAATTCAGCTGCACAGGGGGATTGATCGAAAGCCTCGGGGCCGCGGACGGCATCTCGCGCATCAAGGGCGCGAGCGGCGGACAAGCGTCAGCGCGCTATTCGTACCAGCGACCGAGCGCGTCGCTGACCGCGACCTGGTAAAGCTCAAGCGGAGACATGCCCTGCGCTGCCGCGATCTGCCCCACGAGCTGCAGACAGATCGAGAGCTGGGCGACGATCGCGGGCGACAGCAACGCTAAAACCACGATGACGTCGAGGCGGTCGAATAGGACCAAATCCCTCGTGGGGCGCCTGACCTGGATGGCCCGGGCTATGTGCCAGATCGGGATGACGGAAGATCGGAGCATCGCCAGCGTCACAGTTCGACGGGACGCTTCTTACCAGGCCAAGATATCTAAATCAATAAGACTATTCTCCGCTAAGAAACTAAACCATTTTATATATAAAGTGCTTCAAAACGAAGGCCGCTCGGGGCGGAAGCCAGGACATCCGTCGCCGACGAGCCGGTCGCCCGGTGCCGGATACGGCCGGGTCACGCGCCGGCCGGCGCGCTGCGCGTGCTCGGCAGGTTGAGCCCGAGCTCGGCCGCGAGGTCGTGAACGAGGCGGCGCTCGCGGAAGCGCCAGCCGTCGGCCGTGCGCACCAGCGCGTCCTCGTAGGTGCCGGCGACCGACGGCACCAGCCCAGCCCCGGTGGCTTGGAGTACGACCAGATAGCTGGTGCGCGCGCTGGCGCGATCGCCGTCGAGCCGGATCAAGCTGTTCATGATGAAGTGCTTGCGCTTGGGCTCAGCCGGGATGTTGCGCGCCATCAACGCCGCGATCTCGGCCGGGCCGCGCGCCCGCGCGTAGCGCGCGATCCACTCGCCGTCCGCGGTGAACAGCGCGCCCAGCTCGGCGAACCGGAAGTCGTCCATCCGAAAGCTGTATTCGCTGAACAGTTCGCGGATCGCTTCCTTGTCCTCGATCGGCGTCGTCATGTTCTCTTGCCCCTCGTCGGCGGCCTCCGTTTGATAGCACGGCCAGGACGGTCGAGTAACACGGACCGCAGTTCGGTGCCGACCGGCTGCCGCGCCTATCGATCGGCGAGCGGCGGTAGATCCTCTTCCTCGCAGATGTCGTTGATGATCTGCAGCACCCGCTCGCAGTAGCGCGGCGGGACTGGACGCCGAATGGCGCTGGCCCGCGAAGCCCAGGCCCTTGCCCCGGCCCATGACCTGAGCCCCAATGCCCTGGGCGACGCGCGCCGGTCTACAGCAGGGGGACGGCATGGATTGCTGCGGTCACGACCAACGCCTCATGCCCTACCCGTGGCGCGCCGGCGCCATGACGATGTCGGTCGACGCGATGCTGAGCGGCGGGACGGCGCCGGTCGGCTCGAGTGCCGCGGCCCAGACCGCCGAGACGGCGGCCGCGGCGCTCGCCGTGCTGCGCCGGTCGATCTCGGTGGACGTCCATAGCCACGGCGGCAAGACCGGCATCACCTCCAAGGCGCCGCCCAGCGACGATCTCGCCACCTTGATGCGCGCGGGATCGCTGGCGGTCGCGTGCCTGGCCGATGTGCCCGATGGTCCCATCCTCGGCCGCAACGCGGCGGGCGTGCTCGCGGCGGTGCGCACGCCGCAGCCGGGACAGCTCTACCAGCACCATCTCGAGCGGCTCGCCTGGGTAGACGCGCTGGTCGCCCAGCACGGCATCCGTCGCGCGCTCTCGGCCGCCGATCTCGAGGCGGCGCACCAGGCCGGGCAACCGGCGATCGTGGGCGACGTCGAGGGGCTGGACTTCCTCGAGACCAAGCTCGAGCGCCTGGAGGAGGCGCACCGCCGCGGCATTCGGCACGTCCAGCTGGTCCACTATACCCCGAATGACATCGGCGACTTTCAGACCGGCGCGGTGACCCATCAGGGTCTCACCCCGTTCGGCGCCGAGGTGATCCGCGCCTGCCATCGCCTCGGTCTGGTCTGCGATGTCGCGCACGCCACCGAGGCGACGGTCAAACAGGCGCTCAAGGTCGCGACCAAGCCGTTGCTGCTCTCGCATACGGCGCTCGCCGGGTCGGCGGCCATGGGCGCGACGCCGCTTGTGCCGCGTCAGGTCAGCCGCGATCACGCGCGCGCGATCGCCGAGCCCGGCGGCTCGATCGGCATCTGGCACTTCTTCGCGAGCCTGGAAAAATACGTCGACGGGCTGAAGGAGATGGCCGACGTCGTCGGCGTCGATCACGTCAGCATCGGGACGGACCTGCACGTCACAACCGGTAGCCTGACGGATTACTCGCAATGGGTGCAGCTCGTCGCCGCGATGCTGCGCGGCGGCTTCACCCCGGAGGACGCCGGCAAGATCGCCGGCGGCAACTACATGCGGATTTTCCGCGTCGCGGTCGGTTGAGCTGGACAGGAGCGAACGTCTTGAAGGAGGGAAAATCATGGTGACCGCCCCGCCGATCGCCGGCGTCTGCTCCATGGCGACGCGACACCTGCTGGCCGAGCTGGCTCTCGCATACGAGCAGCGAACCAAGCAGCCCGTCACGCTGACGTCGGTCGGCGGCGTCGAGGCGCTGCGTCGGGTGCAGAACCGGGAGCCGTTCGACTTCGTGGCGCTCGCGGCCGATGCGATCGGTCGGCTCGCGGCGGACGGCCATGTCGATCCGGGCAGTCGGGTCGACGTGGCGCGCTCGGGCGTGGCGGTCGCCGTCAAGGCCGGCGCGCCGCATCCCGACCTCGCCACGGGCGAGACGGTTCGACAGGCCGTGCTGTCGGCGCGCAAGGTCGGCTACTCGACCGGCCCGAGCGGCGTGTATCTCGTGAAGCTGTTCGAGCGTTGGGGCATCGCCGAGACGATCGCGGCGCGCATCGTCCAGGCGCCGCCCGGGGTTCCGGTGGGGACGCTGGTGGCGCGCGGCGAGGTCGATCTCGGTTTCCAGCAATTGAGCGAGCTGGTGGGGCTGCCGGGGATCGACATCGTCGGCGCGCTGCCGCCAGACATCCAGGTCATTACGGTGTTCTCGGCCGCGACGTGCAGCGTCTCGACGCGGCCCGACGACGTTAAGGCGTTTTTCGCCTTTCTGACTCGGTCCGAAGCGGACGCCGCGAGGCGTCGCCATGGCTTGGAGCCGCCCTGACCGAAGCGCCGCTGACAGTCTGCGCGGCGGCCGCTCGAACACCGCTGCGCGGCGGTTGCTCGGCCGCGACATCCGCGCCGGGTTGATCTAGAGTGAAGGAAAGCCCGAGAGAAAAAGGGCGATAGAGAGGCGCAATGGGCCCAAGGCGAGGGGGCCGCCAACCGAGCGCGGCCGGCAGCCGGCTGTCAGTCAGTCGTCGTGACCTTCTTGTCGCCGCGGGGCTCGGCCTCGCGGTCGGACCGCGCTGGGCGCTGGCTGCGGCGTCGCCCGACCAGCTGACCTGGGGTATTCATGTCTCGCTGGCGCCGACTTGGTTCGAACCGGCGGAGGCATCGGGCATCATCACGCCGTTCATGGTGCTCTACGCGTTGCACGACGCGATGGTCAAACCGATGCCCGACAAGTCCTTGGCCCCGAGCCTGAGCGAGTCGGTCACGACGTCGGAAGACGGCAAGAGCTACGATTTCGTGCTGCGCGACGGCGTCAAATTCCATAACGGCGACCTCGTCACGTCGGCCGACGTCAAGTTCTCGTTCGAGCGCTATCGCGGGGTTGCCCACGATCTGCTGCAAACCCGGGTCGCTGCGATCGAGACACCAGACGCGCGGCATATCCGCTTTCGGCTGAAGGAGCCGTGGCCCGACTTCTTGACCTTTTATGCGACGGCAACCGGAGCCGCGTGGGTCGTGCCCAAGGCTTATGTCGAGAAGGTCGGCGATGAAGGCTTCAAAAAGCTGCCGATCGGCGCTGGCCCGTACAAATTTGTCTCGTTCCAGCCGGGTGTCGAATTGGTGCTCGAAGCCTTTGACGGCTACTGGCGCAAGAAACCGGCGGTCAAGCGCTTGGTCTTCAAGGTCATCCCCGACGAGAGTACGCGACTTGCGGCCCTGAAGCTGGGCGAGGTCGACATCGCCTACTCGATACGCGGCGAGTTGGCCGACGAGTTGCGCAAGACGCCGGGCCTGACCCTCAAGCCGGCCGTCGTCCAGGGCACGTTCTGTCTGTATTTCGCCGATCAGTGGGACGCGAAGTCGCCCTGGCATGATCCGCGGGTACGCCAGGCGGCGAGCCTGGCGATCGATCGCGCGGGCACGAACGACGCGTTGACCTTGGGTTATTCGGCGATCACCGGCAATGCCATCATACCGAAAGGCTTCGACTTTTATTGGCAACCGCCCGCCCCGGTTTATGACCCCGCCCAGGCCAAGAAGCTCCTGGCCGAGGCCGGTCATCCCAACGGCTTCGACGCCGGGGATTATTTCTGCGACAGCTCCTATGCCAATATCGGAGAAGGGGTCGTCAACAACCTCTTGGCGGTTGGCATTCGCTGCAAACTGCGGCCGATTGAGCGCGCCGCCTTTCTCAAGGAATTCAGCGAGAAAAAATATAAAAACCTCATCCAGGCTGGGCCCGGCGCGTTCGGCAACGCGGCGACGCGGATCGAAGCCCATCTGGTGAGGGGCGGCATCTTCTCGTATGGCAGCTACCCGGATATCGACGAGCTATATCGCCAGCAGGCGATCGAGCTCGACCGCTCCAAGCGCGAGGCCATCCTCTTCAAGATCCAGCGCCTGATGGTGGAGCGCACGATCTACGCGCCGATCTGGCAGCTCGCCTTTATCAATGGCGTTGGGCCGCGGGTGGGTGAGGCGGGGTTCGCACGCATCCCGTTGTTCCCCTATACGTCCCCTTACGAGGACATCACGCTGAAGACCGCCTAAGAAGCCGTCGGCGCCCTGCCCCCGCCCGCGGAGGGAGGCGGGTCGGCCAACTGGTAAGCGTTCCGGCTATTGAGACGAAAAATCAAAGCCAGGAGGACGCCGATGACGTCGATATGGCGCAGTGTTGCGGTGGCGGGCGCGCTGGCGACCGGGATTGCCGGCGGCGATGTCGCGCTGGCGCAGAAATCCGGCGGCATCCTCAAGGTCTACACGATCGACAGCCCGGCCAGCGTGTCGATCCACGAGGAGAACACCGTGTTCGCCGAGCGGCCGGTGATGGGCGTGTTCAACAACCTCGTCATGTTCGACCAACATGTAAGACAGAACTCGCTCGCCGCGATCGTCCCCGATCTGGCCGAACGCTGGAGCTGGGACGCCGACGGGCTGCGCCTGACCGTCACCTTGCGCCAGGGGGTCAAGTGGCATGACGGCAAGCCGTTCACGGCGGCGGACGTCAAATGCACCTGGGATCTGCTGCAGGACAAGGCGCCCGAGAAGCTGCGGATCAACCCGCGCAAGGGGTGGTACCGCAACCTCGAGGACGTCACCACCGCGGGCGATTTCGAGGCGACGTTCCACCTCAAACGGCCGCAGCCCGCCTTCCTGGCGCTGCTCGCGTCGGGCTATTCGCCGGTCTATCCCTGCCATGTGCCGCCCAAGGACATGCGCCGGCACCCGATCGGCACCGGACCGTTCAGGTTCGTCGCGTTCAAGCCGAACGAGTCGATCAAGGTGACCCGCAACCCGGACTACTGGAAGCCCGGGCTGCCGTATCTCGACGGCATCGAGTGGATCATCATCCGCAACCGCTCGACCGCGATCCTGGCGTTCATCTCGGGCAAGGTCGACATGACCTCGCCCTATGGCGTGACCGTCCAGATCCTCAAGGACGTCCGCAGCCAGATGCCGGAGGCGATCTGCGAGCTGACGCCGGGCAATGTCAGCCGCAACCTGATCGTCAACCGCGACAAGCCGCCGTTCGACAACCCCGATCTGCGCCGCGCCATGGCCTTGACCCTCGACCGCAAGGCGTTCATCGACATCATCACCGAGGGCGCGGGCGATGTCGGCGGGGTCATGCAGCCGCCCCCCGAAGGGCTGTGGGGCATGCCGGCCGACGTGCTCGAAGCACTGCCGAGCTACGACCCCGATGTGCGTAAGAACCGCGCCGAAGCCCGCGCGATCATGGCACGGCTCGGCTACGGGCCGACCAGGCGGCTGACCATCAAGCTGCTGACCCGCGACATCCCGCCCTATCGCGATCCTGCGGTGATCCTGATCGACCAGTTGAAGGAGATCTACATCGACGCCGAGCTCGAACCGATCGACACCACGGTCTGGTTCCCCAAGATGATGCGCAAGGACTACATGGTCGCCATGAACCTGACCGGCAGCGGGCTCGACGATCCCGACCAGAACCTGTACGCGGGCTATGCCTGCGGGGCGGTGGAGAATTACAACGGCTACTGCAATCCCGACATCGACCGGCTGATCGACCAGCAGTCGATGGAAGCGGATCCCGAAGCGCGCAAGCAACTGGTCTGGGCGATCGAGCGGAAACTGGCCGAGGACGACGCGCGGCCGATCATCTTCTATGTCCGCGGCGGCACCTGCTGGCAGCCGGCGGTCAAGAACCTGACCATCATGGTCAACAGCATCTACAACGGCTGGCGCATGGAGGATGTCTGGCTCGACCGTTAGGCCGGGTTTCCGCCGCGCCGCCGGCCCGTCGAGCGCCGCACAGAGGCGAGGGCCGCCCCGGAACGGGCGGCCCTCCGAGGGTCGATCTGGGTTAGCTCAAGCCGGCAGGCGGTAGACCGCACACAGCTTGTTGCCATCGGGATCGCGCAGATACGCGAGATACATCTGGCCGGCGCCGCCCTGGCGCACGCCGGGCGGATCCTCGGCCGTCGCGCCGCCGTTTGCGACGCCGGCCTTGTGCCAGGCATCGACCTGCTTGGAGTCCGTCATCGTGAAGCCGATGGTGCCGCCGTTGGCATGGCTGGCGGGCTGGCCGTTGATCGGCTTGGACACCATCAGACGGCCGCCGTTGTGCGCGTAGGCCAGCCGGCCCTTGGCGTCCTCGGTGCCGGGCTTGGCGCCCATCGCGCCGAACAGCGCGTCGTAGAATTTCTTCGAGCGGGCGATGTCGTTGCTTCCCAACATGATATGGCTGAACATGTCCGGTCTCTCCCACAATCAGTCTCATGACCGCCTGTCGCCGCCACCCCCAACAGGGAGAACGCGGGTTGCAGGCCGGTGGCTCAGTATGACGGGGCGAGGATCGGCAGGAGAGAAGAATCTTTCGCCCTCCCGCGAGATCAACAGCTGACAGCCCCGGGGTCTTGTCGCTAGCATTGAGCTGATGGGCGGCGGTTCCTTCTTGCGAGCCAGGAGTGTGCCATGGACGTGACCCCCGTTTCCCCCGGCTGTCTGTCCGGAATTCGCGTGCTCGACCTGACGCAATTCGAGGCCGGCACCTCGTGCACCGAGGCGCTCGCCTGGATGGGCGCCGACATCGCCAAGGTGGAGAACCCCAAGGGCGGCGAGGCCGGCCGCGTGGCCTTCGGCAACGATCCCCTCTATTTCATGATGTACAACGCCAACAAGCGGTCGCTCACCGTCAACCTGAAGTCCGAGCGCGGCCTGGCGCTGGTCAAGGAGATGGCGAAGAGGGCCGACGTCTTCGCCGAGAACTTCGCGCCCGGCGCGATCGAGCGAATCGGGCTCGGCTACGACGTCGTCAGCGACCTCAACCCGAAGATCATCTACGCCCAGGTCAAGGGCTTCGGCGAGGGCAGCCCGTACGAGACCGGGCTGGCGTTCGACCCGATCGCGCAGGCCGCCGGCGGCTCGATGAGCGTCACGGGCGAGCCCGACGGCCGGCCGATCAAGCCCGCCTGCACGATCGGCGACACCGGCACCGGCATGCTGATGGCGTTCAGCATCGTGAGCGCGCTCTACGAGCGCCAACGCACCGGCAAGGGCCGGCACCTGCAGGTCGCGATGCAGGACTCGGTGATGCACTACACCCGCGGCATGTTCGTCAGCCACGCGCGCACCGGCAAGGCGGCGCCGCGCGGGCCGTTCGTCAACAACACGCCGCACGGCATCTTTCCGTGCAAGCCCGAGGGATCCAACGACTACGTCTATTTGTTGACCAGCCCGGCCAATCCGGAGCACTGGACGCGGCTCCTCAAGCTGATCGGCCGCGAGGAGTTGATCGGCGACGAGCGCTACGCCACCCCCAAGGCGCGCGCCGAGCGCAAGGCCGAGGTCGTCGAGATCATCAGCGCCTGGACGCGCCAGCGCACCAAGCAGCAGGCGGCGGCGCAGCTGAGCGCGGCCGGGGTGCCTTCCGGCGCCGTCAACGACTCGATGGATCTCGTCAACGAGCCGAGCTTCCGCGAGCGCGGCATCCTGCAGACCCAGAAGCACGGCGAGCACACCATGACGATGCCGACCTGGCCGGTGCGCTTCGACGGCGTGCCGGCCAAGGTCACCGCGGCGCCGCTGCTCGGCCAGCACACCGCCGAAGTGCTGGGCGACTGGCTTGGCCTCGACGGCGCGACGGTGGCCGGGTTGCGTCAGGACGGCATCGTCTGACCGACGCGCGTTGTTGGTTCAAGAGCGGGGCTGACGAGGGCGCGTGGCGTTCCAGCCCCAAGATCCCGATTTTCGAGAGCGTGTGCGCGGCAGCTTCGCCAGGCAGCGCGTCATGCAGACGCTCGCCATCAGCATGACGCGTTTGGAGCCGGGCGAAATCGAGCTCGCGATGCCCTACGACGCAGCCTATACGCAGCAGCATGGCTTCATGCACGCCGGCGTCATCACGACGGCGTTGGACAGCGCGTGCGGCTACGCGGCCTTTTCGCTCATGCCGGCAGACGCGGCGGTCCTGACCGTCGAGTTCAAGACGAATCTTCTCGCGCCCGCGGAGGGCCAGCGGTTCGTGTTTCGGGGGCGAGTCGTGAAGCCCGGGCGGACGCTCACCGTGTGTGAGGCGCAGGCCTTTGCGCTGAACGTCGGCAGCGCGGAGCGACTGATCGCCACCATGACGGGGACGCTCATGGCGCTGTTCGAGCGTCAAGGCATCACGCAGTGACGGCCCCTGCTGGCACGCGCGATTCAGTCTTGTTGGGCTGACACTGAGCGGACAAATCTCGGCGCGCGCTACGCGTTCGCGGCACCGGGACTCGGTTTGACGGGCCGCAACGAGAACGCGCGCCGGCCGGTCCGGCGCGGCGCGTCGGCCAAGGCGCGGTACTCGGAGGGCGAGCAGCCGACGGTGCGGCGGAACTTGCGCGTGAACGCGCTCTGGTCGGCATAGCCGCAGGCTGACGCGATCGCGGCGATCGAGCGCTCGCCGGCGCGCAGCCGGCGCAGCGCCTCGTCCATGCGGATTTTCCGGATCAGCTGGCCCGCGGTGATGCCGAACACCCGGCGGATGCGGCGCTCGAACTGGTACTGCGACAGGCCGGCGTCGCGGGCAAGCTCGCGCACCTTCAAGCGCTCGTCGAACCGGGTGCGGATCCGTCGCAGCGCCTCGGCGATGCGCGAAAAATCGTCGTTCCGCCGGTTCGGCGTCTGCAGGTCGCGCGAGAGCCCGACCAGCCCAACGATCTTGCCGCCGCCGCCGAGCATCGGCAACTTGGTGGTCAGGCACCAGCCGCGCCGGCCGCCCGGATAGACATGGAGCTCGAGCTGGTCGCGGATCGCCTCGCCGGTCGTGAGCACGTGCTCGTCCTGGGAGCGGTAGCTCCTGCCGAGCGACGCCGGAAACAGGGTGTCGACGGTGACGCCGACCAGCTCCGCTTTGCTGCGTTTACGGCAGCGCTCGACCAGCGTCTGGTTGACGACGACGTACTCGCCGCGCCGGTTCTTGATGAAGAAGACGACGTCGTCGAGCGAGTCGAAGACGGCTTCGGCGGTGAAGGGCATGGCCAGCCGGGCGAACAGCTCGGCCTGCAGCTCGATGGGGCGCATCGCGGCGCGCTCGCAGTTTGTGCCGAAATCCTAGTCGCGACTGCGCGAACGCACAAGACGCGCGCTGGCCGAAAGCGCAAGCTGTCGTCCGGAGGAGGCCTGCCCGCATGAAGATGCTGCGCGCGTTCATCCTGGCGACCCTGGTGCTTTCGGGCTTCGTCGTTCCGGCGTACGCCCAAGGAACTGGGCCCTGGCCGACACGGCCGGTGCGCTTCCTGGTGCCGTTTCCACCCGGCGGCTCG
>JACQAI010000068.1 GCA_016195115.1 Pseudomonadota bacterium | reverse complement strand
GGCGCGAAATTCTCGACCAGCACGTCGGCGGTCTTGGCGAGCGCCCGCAAGAGATCGCGGCCGCGCTCGGTCTTGAGGTCGAGGCGCAGCGACTGCTTGCTCTGGTTCAACATCGCGAACGGCAGCGCCGCGGTGCCCGTCGCCTGGCGCTTGCGCAGATGCTCGCCGTCGGGCGGCTCGACCTTGATCACCTCGGCGCCCGACGACGCCAGCAGGAACGTGCAGTAGGGCCCGTTGTAGATCTGGGTCAGGTCGAGCACGACGATACCCGACAGCGGGAAGCGCGGCTCGGTCATCTCAGCAACGGCGGTAGCGTGCGCGGACCGCCAGGACCGCCTTCTCGAACTTCTCCATGCGCGCGCTCATGTCCTCGACGCGCTTCTCGGCCTGATCGGCAGCCGCCTCGGCGGCTTTGCAGCGCCGCGCCGCTGCGTCGCCGACGTCCTCGGCGCAGCTATCGGCCTTGGTCCGCTTGTCGAGCGCCTCCAGCATGACGGTCTGGACCTCGCGCCCGAACTTCTCGGCGTCGCCCAGCCCCTCCTTCTTCATCAGGTCCTCGAGATCCTTGGCGAAGCGCTGCGCCTCGGGCGCCGACAGGCAATGCACCGGCGCCATGTCGGCGGCGGACTGTGCGGCCGCCGGCGCCAAGCAGACGGCGACGCCCAACGCCAGCACGAGGTGCTTGAGCACGAACCCTAGGCCGCGCGGGCGCCCGCGCTCGCCTGGCGCACGTAGCGCCGGCACAGCAGCCGGACGCGATCCTTGAAGTGCGGCCGCAGGCGCGCGGTCCACGGCGTCTCGACCGCTTTCTTCCACTCCGGCTTGTCGGGCACGTCGGCCGACGCGAAGTGGTAGAGCGCGACGTATTTGTGCGTGCCCTTGTCGGTCGCGCGGAAGCGCCGCGCGATCAGGCAACCCGGGACCTTGGAGAGCAGCGGGATGTGCTCTTGATCGTACCAGGCGTTGAAGTCAGCCTCGTGCGCCGGGTCGACGTTCATGGCGTTGATCAGCACCGCGACGGCGTCGTTCGGCCCGATCTGCTCGCCCGGCACGGTCTGCTCACCCTCGAAGCGCATGATGCGCTTGGCCTTGGCGGTAACGCGCTTCGACCACACCGACAGGTTCTCGTAGGCGATCGCCTTGTAGGGCGCGCTCTTGAGCACGTCGATGGTCTTGAGGTCGTAGGTCGCCAGCGCGACCTTGGGGTCGCCGACCCAGCGCTGGCAGGTCAGGAAGCCGGGCACCCGCTGGCGCTCGGGAATGTGCTCGAGGTCGTACCAATCGTTGAACTCGTCCTCGGCGGCGGTCGAGTAGTCGAACGACGCGATCAGAATACCTTGGGCCATCGGGAACCTCCCTCGTGTCAGGAATTACGTGAGCCGGACGGTCGGCAGCGGGTTCGCCACGGTGAGTTTGCCGCCGGTCTGCGCCTTGATCTGGTCGAGCGCGACGCCGGGCGCGATCTCGCGCAACAGGAAGCCGTCCTTGGTGATCTGGAACAGGCCGAGATTGGTGATCACCAGCTTGACGACGCCGCGCGCGGTCACCGGGATGGCGCAGCGCTCGACCAGCCGCGGCTTGCCGTCGCGCGTCAGCTGCTCCATGGCGAGGAAGACGTTCTTGGCGCCGACCGCGAGATCCATGGCGCCGCCGATGCCGCCGCCCTTCTGTCCCGCCATCTTCCAGTTGGCGAAATCGCCGTTCTCGGCGACCTCGTAGGCACCGAGAACGGTCACATCGATCCGTCCGCCGCGGATCATCGCGAAGCTATCGGCGTGGTGCACGATCGCCGCGCCCGGCTGGAGCGTGACGTACTGGCCCCCGGCGTTGGTCAGATGCAAATCCTCGTCGCCCGGCTTGGCGAGCGGGCCGTAGCCGATCACGCCGTTCTCCGAGTGGAAGATGATCTCGCGGTCGCCGAACGCGCAGTTCGAGCACAGGGTCGGAATCCCGAGCCCGAGGTTGACGACCCAGCCGTCCTGGAACTCCATCGCCAGCCGATCGCACATCTGCTGGCGGCTCAAGCCCTTGGCGTCGCTCATTCGTCGGCCCTCTTCGGCGGGATCGGCCAATAGCCCTCGGGCGGCGGCGGGATGCGGACCATGCGCTGCACGAACAGCCCCGTGGTGTGGACCTGGTTGGGATCCATCTTGCCGCGCGGCAGGATCTCCTCCTCGACCTCGGCGATCACGGTGCGCGCCGCGGTCGCCATCACGGGATTGAAGTTGCGCTGCGAGCCGTGGAACTGGAGATTGCCGAAGGCATCGGCGCGATGCGCGCGCACGAACGCATAGTCGACCGGCAGCGCCAGCTCGAGCAGGTATTCGCGGCCGTTGAAGTGGCGCGTCTCGCGGCCGACCGCGAGCTCGGTGCCGACCGCGGTCGGGGTATAGAACGCCGGGATGCCGGCGCCGGCGGCGCGCAGCCGCTCGGCCAAGGTGCCTTGCGGCACCAGCTCGGCCTCGACCAGCCCCTGCTCGTAGTACTTGGCGAACGTCATGGTCTGCGACAGGCGGGTCGGCGCCGTGAAGGCGCAGATCACCTTCTTGACCTGGCCGCGCTCGCACAGGATGCCGATGTCGGGCGCGGCGGCCGGCAGGTTGGGGCTGTTGCGCGGCGAGTTGAGCACGCAGGTCAGGTTCTTGGCGCCCTGCTCGGCCAGCGCTTTGAGCAGGTTGGCCGGCGCGCCGATGGCGCTGAAGCCGCCGAACGCGATCACCGAACCGTCGGGGATATCGCGCACCGCCTCGGCGCAGCTCGCGAAAATCTTGCTCTTCATCGCCTCCCACCCCTCGACCGAGGCAGCGTCCGGGTCTACCCATCGAGCCTAGCGCCCCGGCGCGCGCCCGTCTGCCCCGTCGTTGGCGGATCGGCGCCACCGGCCAGCGGCGACCGCCCGGTTTCGCCGCCGCCGATTTTTGACGTTGACGCCGGCGCGGCGGCGCGACCAGCATCGGCAACCGTGCCGCCACTTGGACGTTGATGATTCCATGGACCCCAAAGAGCTCCGCGAGCAAGCCAAGCGCTGGCGGTCGCGCGCACCGGCCGCCGACGAGCCGACCGCCGAAGCGCTGGTCGAGGCCGCCCAGTCGTTCGAGGGCCTGGCCGAAGACACCGAGAAGGCCACCGGCAAGCCGGAAGCCCCCGGTGAATTCATGCACCGGGCCTACAACGACAAAACCAAGAAGAAGTAGCGTCCGGCCAAGCTGGGTTACGCCGGGTTCGCCGGCCCGACCAAATCAGCGGTAAGCTTGCACGATCCGGCGCGCGACGTCGGCGATCAGCGCGGCGCGCTCGGCGTCAGCGCGCCGCGAGGCGCGGATGAACACCGCAACCGCGACGGTGCCGCCGTCGGGCGCGGTCAGTCGCCGCGGTGATGCCCTGCCACGTACCGCTGGTGCCGGTCTTGTGGCCGAGCGACCAGCCAGGCGGCAATCCGGCCTTGAGGCGATCGGGAAACGTCGTGGTGCGTCGCATGGCGTCGAGCAGGCGCCGGGTCGACGCCGGCGACAAGAGTCGACCCGAGACGAGCGCCGTGAGCAGCGCCGTCATGCCGAGCGGCGTCGCGGTATCGCGCGGATCGGCCAGATAGGCGTCGAGCGCCGCCTGCCGCGCCGGCGCCGGCACCGCATCGATGGCGCGCTTCAGCGCGGCGGCATCTACGTAGCCGGGTTGCCACGTCAGGCCGAGCATCTCGGTCTGGAGATGGCGCTCGTCGCGATCGACCCGCACGCCCGCGATCCGCTTGCCGGTCAGCGCCGCCTGCACCGCGGGCGGGCCCCCCAGCTTGGCGATCAGGACGTCGCAGGCCGCGCTGTCGCTCTCGATCATCATGCGGGACAACAGGTCGCCCACCGAGGCCTCGAGGCCGTCCGCCGTGACCAGACGCGCGATCGGCTGCACGAACACGCTCAGATCCTCGGGCTTGATCAGCACGCGATCGGCTAGGCGCAGCACGTCGCGGTCGGCCGCGTCGAGCACGGCGACGGCAACCGCAAGCTTCACGACGCTCTGCATCGGGAAGCGATCGGTGCCGTTGATGCACGTCGCCGCGCCCGTATCCTGGACGCACACCCCGACGCGTCCGTCGAAACCGGACACCAACTCGGTCAGCGCGCTCGACAGCCGCGCCGTGTCGAGCGACCCGGCGCTCGCCGCGTGGGTCGCGCAGATCAGGGCCACGGCTGCCGCTGTCCACCGCATGTCGCGACGCTGCCCGATGCTGTCCTACTTGTCGATGCCGCTCTGCCCCAGACGGCAAAGTCGATTGACGCCGATGCCGCCGCGCCATAAG
>JACQAI010000067.1 GCA_016195115.1 Pseudomonadota bacterium | reverse complement strand
GAGCGGCGCCATCTCCGGCGCGGCCGGCGGCGTGGCCGGCGTGGACTTGCGACCCGAGCGCTTCTTCGCCATGCCTAGGACCCGCGGCGCGGCGCGGCGCGCCCCGCGCTCGGCGGCGCCGGAGACGGCGCCGGCGGCTCGCCCTGGTTGGGCACCAGCAGACTGCGCACGCGCTGGCCTGGACGGCCGGCCGACGGGCCGCTCAGCATGCGGCTGACGTTGGTGTTGAGATTGACCTCGCCGTAGTCGCCGTTGAGCTGGTTCTTGCCCTGAGTCACGCGCACGTCGTCGACCAGGTAGGCGATGTTGGTCACCAGGTTGTAGACGCCCTTGGCGCCCTGGGCGATCTGGCTCGGCGTCGAGATGCGCACGTTGCCGAAGCCATCGACCTCGGTGACGCGGCTCTCGTTGGTCTTCTTGTCCTCCTGGATGTGCGCGGTCAGCACGTCGCCCTGCACGCGCCGGTCGGCGCGCACCATGACGCCGTCGCCGCGCGCCACCGCCACCTTGCGCTCGTCCCAGTACTCGAGGCTGTCGCGCGCCGTGATGTGGTCCTGCGTGGTCTCGAGGATGAGGTTGTTGCCGGTCAGCACCAGCACCGAGCGATCGACGTCGTAGACGCCGTGGTCGCCGCGCGCCTTCTGGGTCGGCGTCGTGATCACGACGTCCTTCTCGGCGACCAACCGATAGATGTCGGTCGCCGGCGTGTCGCCGTCGGTGGTCTTGGCTGTGGCGACGCGCGTCTGATCGCGATCTCGGTAGTAGGCGATCAGGCGGTGCGCCGTGACCGTGACGTCGCCGCGCACCGCCTTGGCGTTGCCGGTCGCGATGTAGATCTTCTCGTCGCGCCGCCACTCGATGCCGTCGTCGGCGTCGATCGCGATCGGACCCGAACCGCGGTTGAGCAGCCCCTGGGCCGACGCCGGCGCGCCGGCGAAACCCAGCGCGACGAGCGCGCCGGCGAGCGCGAGGCCGGCGCGCGCGAGCCCGCGCCTCACGGCCGTACCTCGCCGTGATAGAGCAGCAGATGCGCCTTGCCGGTGAACACGATGCGGCCGCCGCGGTCGTAGAGCCGGAACCCCTCGGCGGTGATCGTGCTGGTCGGCCCCTGGCCGTCGATCGGATCGTCGCCGGACGCCGCGCCGGCGTTGAGATCGACGTGGGCGCGCGCGGTGTGGAACTCGGTGCCGCCGTCGTGGAACACGCTGACGTCGCCGCTCAGGTCGAGCAGCTTGACGTCGTTGTGGAAGACGCCGGTTTCCGCGGTCACCGCGACCCACGAGCCGGTCGAGGTCGTCATGTCGGCCTTGGGCGTCTGCAGGTCGGTGTGCGGCGCGTGCGCCGATTCGCGCGTCGCCAGCGCCGACGTCACGACGAACGGCCGCTGCTGGTCGTCGACCCCGACATAGCGCGCGTTGATCATGCGCAAGGTCTCGGCATCGTCGACGCTGATGCGGCCGCCGCCGAAGCGCACTCGATTTTCGTCGCGCACGATCTGCGGCCACGCCAGGATCAGGGTGACGATCAGGAGCGCGACCGCCGGCAGCATCAGCTTGAGATAGGCGACCCGCCGCGAGCGCCAGATCACGCGCTGCGTCGGCGCCTCGGCGGTACCCGCGGCGGCGCCGAGCCGCGGCCCGGCGGCGCTGAGCTCGCGCCGCGCCGCGCCGCGCCGGGTGTGCGCGAGGTCGGTCATCGCGGGCCGGTCCTGGTCATCGGGCAGGGGCGGGCTGACGGCATCGGGGCCTTTGCGAAGCAAGCGGCGCGCGGTGTCCGACGCAGCAATTGGCCGCGTTTTTGCATGGAAACCGTGGCGCGGAGTATGCCCGCGATCGGGCCGGCCCGTCAACGCCAGCCGCATTAACCTTTCAAACCCAGCCGTGGTGCGGTCTGAAGGTCAGCCAGTCTGGCCTATCAGTGCTCGAAAATGTCTTCCGTCCAGCCGCCGAGATCGAGCGCCGCGCGGACCGGCAGGAACGCAAAGCACGCGGCCGCCAGCTCGGCACGGCCCTCACGCGCCAGCATCTTGTCGAGCCGTTCCTTGAGCGCGTGCAGGTGCAGGACGTCCGCCCCGGCATAGGCGAGCTGCTCCTGGCTGAGCGCATCGGCGCCCCAATCGGACGACTGCTGCTGCTTCGACAGGTCGATGTTGAGCAGCTCCTTCACCAGGTCCTTGAGGCCGTGCCGGTCGGTGTAGGTGCGCGCCAGCTTGGAGGCCACCTTGGTGCAGTAGACCGGCGCCGTGATGACCCCGAACGTGCGCTGCATGATGGCGAGATCGAAGCGCGCGAAATGCAGCAGTTTGGTGACCCCCGGGTCGGTCAGCATACGGACCAGATTGGGCGCGTGGAGGGCCGCATCGGGGGCCGGACGCGGCATCTGGACCAGGTGCGAGTGGCCGTCGCCCGACGACATCTGGACGACGCAAAGGCGGTCGCGCCCGAGGGTCAGGCCGAGGGTCTCGGTGTCCATCGCGACCAGCGGGCCGAGCTTCAAGCCGTCGGGCAGATCGCCCCGATAGAGATGGACCGTCATGCTCCCTCCGCGTCGGGCCGGCGCCGCGCGCCGGCGGCTCGCTACGCCTTCGGGCCCCGGCGGTGCGGGCCGCCAGCTCGTGTTGGTGCCCAGGAGAAGACTCGAACTTCCACGAGCTTTCGCCCACTAGAACCTGAATCTAGCGCGTCTACCAATTCCGCCACCTGGGCTTGGGCGGCTCATATCCTGCATGCGCCGGGCCTTGTCAACCGCTTTCCCGGCACGACGGACGTGGCTCCGGGAGCCGTCCGGCGGGATCGAGCGCACATAAATCCAGCAACTTGTTATAGTAAGGCGAATCGGGACCGGGCGATCGCGACGGGGAGACGGCATGGCGTTGCACGTGGTGACGGTGTTCGGCGGCTCCGGTTTCATCGGACGGACGCTGATCCAGCGCCTGGCCAAGACCGGCGCCGCGATCCGCGTCCCGGTGCTCAATGCCGAGCGCGCCAAGCTCCTGAAGCCGATGGGCGACGTCGGCCAGATCACCCCGGTGCGCATCGACATCACCTCGGCCGCCGCGGTCGCGGCCGCGGTCGAGGGCGCCGACGCCGTCATCAACCTGATCGGCATCCTCTACGAGCGCGGGCGTAGCCGCTTCCAAGCCGTCCACGTCGAGGCGGCCGCGCTCATGGCGGTGGCGGCGCGCGACGCCGGGGTCGGCCGCTTCGTCCAGGTCTCGGCGATCGGCGCCGATGCGGCGGCGCCGGCCGCGTACGCGCGCTCCAAGGCGGCCGGCGAAGCCGCGGTGCGCGCGACGCTGCCCGACGCCGTGATCCTGCGGCCGAGCATCGTGTTCGGCCCCGAGGACGGCTTCTTCAACCGCTTCGCCGGGCTGGCGCAGCTGTCGCCCGCGCTGCCGCTGATCGGCGGCGGTCACACGCGCTTCCAGCCGGTTTATGTCGGCGACGTCGCCGACGCCATCATGGTCGCGCTGCGCGACCCGGCGACCAACGGCAAGACCTACGAGCTGGGCGGCCCGCGCACCTACACCTTCAAGGAGCTCATGACCCTGATGCTGGCCGAGATCCAGCGCGACCGCCTGCTGATTCCGTTGCCGTTCGGGCTGGCGGCGCTGCAGGCCGCGGTGCTCGAGCTGCTGCCGGTGCCGCTGCTGACGCGCGACCAGGTCAAGATGCTCAAGCGCGACACCGTGGTCGGCGCGGGCGCGCTGACCTTGCGCGACCTCGGCATCACGCCGGCCGCGCTCGAGCCGATCCTGCCGACCTATCTCGATCGCTTCCGCCCGGGTGGGCGTTTCGCGCCCGCCACACGCGCGCGCTGAGACGCGGCGATGCCGCGCCTGTGGGGCCAGGAGGCGTCGGGCAACTGCTACAAGGTCAAGCTGCTGGCCAGCCATCTCGGCGTGCCGCTCGAGTGGGTGCGGATCGACGTCACCAAGGGCGAGTCGCGCACGCCGGAATTCCTCGCCATGAGTCCGGCCGGCCAGGTGCCGCTGCTGCGCGGCGACGACGGCAGCTTCCTCGCCGAGTCGGGCGCCATCCTGTGGTATCTCGGCCAGGGCACGACGTTCGTGCCGCCCGACAAACTCGCCGCAGCGCGCATGCTGCAGTGGATGTTCTTCGAGCAGTACCGCGTCGAGCCGAACATCGCGACGTCGCGGTATTGGATCCATCTGCTCAACGCGCCCGAGCGCTTCGCCGCGCAGATCGCCGCCAAGCGCGACCCCGGGCTGGCCGCGCTCGCCGTCATGGAGAGCCATCTCGCGCACGCCGACGGGTTTCCCGGCGGCGCGCTCAGCCTCGCCGACATCGCGCTCTACGGCTACGTCCACTGCGCGCCCGAGGGCGGCTTCGCGCTCGACGGCTTCCCGCGCATCCGCGCCTGGATCGCGCGGGTCGCCGGCACCCCCGGCCATATCGGCATGCACGAGCCGCTGCGGGCGCCGGCGCGCTACCTCGAGGCGGTCGCCCGGTGAGGTCTGGAAGGCTGGCCGGGTCGCGACCGATCCGCTATAACTAGCGGTCAGGATGCGGACGCTCTACCATCTTTGGCTGTCGCCCTTCGCGCGCAAGATTCGCATCATCCTCAAGGAGAAGCACCTCGACTTCGAGATGAAGATCGAGAAGGTGTGGGAGCGTCGGCCCGAGTTCCTGGCGCTCAACCCGGCCGGCGAGGTACCGGTGCTGGTCGAGCCCGACGGCACCACGCTCGCCGACGCCAACGTGATCGCCGAATATCTCGAGGAGGTCTATCCCGACCGGCCGCTGCTCGGCGCCACCGCCGCGGCGCGCGCCGAGTGTCGGCGCCTGATCAGCTGGTTCGACCTCAAGTTCAACCGCGAGGTCACCCACAATCTGGTCGAGGAGAAGATGATGAAGCGCTTCCTCGGCCTCGGCGAGCCGAGCAGCCAGGCGATTCGCGCCGGCTACGCCAACATCCGCTACCACCTCGACTACATCGGCTACCTGGTCGAGCGGCGCAAATATCTCGCCGGCGACGAGTTCGGCCTGGCCGACATCGCCGCCGCCGCGCACATGTCGTCGCTCGACTATCTCGGCGACCGCCCAAGCACTACGCCGATCTGGATTTCTGACGTTCGGCGTCTTGCCGACCCTAGCTTTTCGCCTTACCATGCGGTAAGGAGATCAGCCATGATTAGCGCGAAGCTGACGAGCAAAGGCCAGATCACGATTCCAAAGGTCGTGCGCGATCGACTGAAACTCGGTACCGGCGACCGGATCCAATTCGTCACCGACGAAGATGGCAGGATCGTCCTCGCCCCCGTCAGGATCAGCATCCGGGCGCTCAAGGGAATTCTACCCGCGCCCAAGCGCGCGTTGACGCTCAAGGAAATGGACGAGGCGGTCGCCGCGGGTGCGTTGCGCCATTTCCGGCGGCGGAAGACTTGATCGGACTCGATACCAATGTGCTGGTCCGATATCTCGTCCAGGATGAACCGATTCAATCCAAGCAGGCGGCTCGCTTAATCGAACACAGTTGCACGGCCGACGCCCCGGGTTGGATCAATCTGGTCGTGCTCTGCGAACTCGTCTGGGTGCTGACCAGCGGCTATGGCTACACTCGCGACGCCATAGCTGATGTGCTCGCGAAGCTGCTCCAAGTTACCGAGCTGTTGATCGAGGCGGATGATGCGGTTGTTTCGGCGCTCCAGCTATACCGCAGCAGCAAAGTCGACTTCGCCGATGCCTTGATCGGCATTCGCAATCGCCAGGTCGGCTGCGAGATCACCGCGACCTTCGATCGCGCGGCCAGCGCGATCGACGAATTCGCGGCCGTACCTAGGCTGCTCTAGGCACCCTTGCTTCAGCCTAATCGACGCGGTAGCGGTCGACGACGGCGCGGTCGAGCTCGATGCCGAGGCCGGGGCGCGTCGGCAGCGCGACCATGCCGCGCTCGATCGTGAGGGGCTCCTTGAGCAGCGCCTCGCGCAGCGGGTTCTCGTTGCGGTCGAGCTCGACGACCAGCGCGTTGGGGATCGACGCCGCGAAGTGCAGCGAGGCGACCAGCAGCACGGCGCTGCCGAACGCGTGCGGCGCCACCATCATGTTATGCGCGTGCGCCAGCGCGGCGATGCGGCGGCCTTCGCTGAAGCCGCCGGTCCAAGCGAGATCGGGTTGCACGATGTCGACGGCGCGCCGCGTGATCAGCTCGCGGAAGCCGTAGAGCCCGACCTCAGTCTCGTAGCCGGCGATCGGCGTGTGCAAGGCCGCCGCGACCGCGGCGCTGCCGTCGATGTCGTCGGTCGCCACCGGCTCCTCGATCCAGGTGAGGTCGAACGGCTCGAGCGCCTTGCCCATGGCGATCGCGAGCGCCGGGCTCCACACGCAGTTGATGTCGACCATCAGCTTGCGGTGCGGCCCGAGCGCCTTGCGCACCGCCTCGACGCGCGCCAGGTCCTCCTCCGGCGTGACGACGCATTTCTCCGTCATCGCGAGCAGGCCGCGCAGATGGGTCTGGGTCGACGGGTTGCGGCCGATCTTCATCTTCATGCCGCCAAAACCCTGCGCGACGTAGCTCTCGGCCTCGGCGACCAGCGCGCGCACGTCCTTGCCTTCCTGGTAGAAGCCGCCGCTGGCGTAGACCTCGAGCGTGTCGGCGTAGGCACCGAACAGGCGATAGAGCGGCAGCCCGGCGACCTTGCCGGCAATGTCCCACAGCGCCATGTCGACGCCGCTGATCGCGTGCATGACGACGCCGCGCCGGCCGCCGGCGCGGCTGCGCTCGAACATGGTCTGCCAGTGACGCTCGATCAGCAGCGGGTCCTGGCCGAGCAGCATCGGCTTGAGCAGCCGCTCGACCACCGTCTGGGTGACCACCGGAGCGCCGCCGCCGAGGCCGGCCTCGCCGAGGCCGACGATACCGCCGTCGGTCTCGATCTCGACCAGCACGGCGCTGCGCCCGGCCTGGGCGCCGGCCGCGCTCATGTACGGGTTGGGGCTGCGCCAAGTCAGGGGAATGCCCCGCACGTCGACGATCTTCATGGGTCCGGCCTCCATCGCGTTGGCGTCCACGATACAAGCCTCGGTCGCATTGATGAACAGCCGGACGGCTTGCTGCCGCCGGACCGAGCCATTAGCCTCAGCGCCATGTGCGGCATCGTCGGCCTGTTCTTGAAGCGCGATGACGCCGGCCCCGACCTCGGCCGGCTGCTCGCCGGCATGTTGGGCGAGATGGCCGATCGCGGTCCCGACAGCACCGGCTTTGCGATCTATGGCGATGCCGCGCCCGCGGGCGCCTTCAAGGCGACGCTCTATGCCGCCGACCCGGCGCACGATTGGCCCGCGTTCGAGCGCGCGCTGGTCGCCCAGTTCCCGATCGTCGGCGCGCCGCGCTACCACGGCTCGCACGCCGTCTTCACCGTGCGGGCGTCCGAAACCGCGCTGCGCGACTGGCTGGCCGCGCACCAGCCGTCGGTGCGCGCGTTCGGCTTCGGCACGCGCATCGAGGTCTACAAGGACGTCGGCCTGCCCGCCGAGGTCGCGCGGCGCTACGGCCTGGAAGGTTTGCGCGGCAGCCATGCGCTCGGCCACACCCGCATGGCGACCGAGAGCGCGGTGACGACCCAGCACTCGCACCCGTTCTCGACCGGTGCCGATCTGTGCCTGGTCCACAACGGCTCGCTGTCCAACCACAACCGGCTGCGCCAGGTGCTGCGGCGCGACGGCATCCGCTTCGACACCGACAACGACAGCGAGGTCGCCGCCGGCTACCTGTCGCACCGCCTGCGTCACGGCGCGACCTTGGCCGAAGCGCTCGAGAGCGGGCTCGACGACCTCGACGGCTTCTACACCTTCGCGGTCGGCACGCGCGACGGCTTCGCGATCCTGCGCGACGCCATCGCGTGCAAGCCGGCGGTGCTCGGCGAGACCGACGACTGGGTCGCCATGGCGACCGAGTACCGCGCCATCGCGACCCTGCCCGGTGCGGCGCATGCGACGATCTGGGAGCCGCGCCCGGCCACGGTCTATAACTGGCAACGCCAGTGACCGACAGCGCGATCGCGATCGATCTCGCGCAGACGTCGGTCCGGGCGCTCAACGAACGCCTGCACCGCTTGCCGGCGGATACCAACGAGCGCTTGTGGCGCATCGGCAATCCGCAGGGCGCGCACGCCGTGGCGGCCGGACTGACGGTGCCGATCCAGATCGAGATCGACGGCCACGTCGGCTACTACTGCGCCGGCATGAACGAGCAGGCGACCGTGACCGTGCACGGCCATGCCGGCACCGGCCTGGCCGAAAACATCATGAGCGGCGTCGTGCGCGTGACCGGCAACGCCTCGCAATCGGCCGCCGCGTCGGGACGCGGCGGCCTGGTCGTCATCGAAGGCGACGCCAGCGCGCGCTGCGGCATCTCGATGAAGGGCGTCGACATCGTGGTCGGCGGCTCGATCGGCCACATGAGCTGCTTCATGGGTCAGGCCGGCAGCCTGGTGGTGTGCGGCGACGCCGGCGCCGATCTCGGCGACTCGCTTTACGAAGCCGAGATCTTCGTCGCCGGCGCGGTGACGAGCCTGGGCGCCGACTGCATCGAGAAGCCGATGACACAAGCCGACGTCGCGCGCGTCGCCGATCTGCTGGCGCGCGCCGGCATCGCGGCCGACGCGGCGCGGTTCCGCCATTACGGCTCGGCGCGCCAGCTCTACCACTTCCACGTCGACCATGCCGCCGCCTACTGACGACCCCGAGAACGGGCGCCCGCCGCTGCGGCGCTCGGCGGCGTTCTCGCCCGAGGTGATCGCGGAGATCCAACGCGCCGCCGACCAGGGCATCTACGACATCCGTGGCTTCGGCACGCTCCGCAAGCTGCCGAGCTTCGACGACCTGGTGCTGCTCGGCGCCTCGATCTCGCGCTATCCCTTGGAGGGTTATCGCGAACGGTGCGCCACCAACGTCACGCTCGGCACGCGCTTCGCCAAGAAGCCGCTCGAGCTCAAGATCCCGATCACCATCGCGGGCATGAGCTTCGGCGCGCTCAGCGCCAGCGCCAAGCGCGCGCTCGGCCAAGGCGCCTCGGCGGCCGGCACCAGCACGACCACCGGCGACGGCGGCATGAGCGAGGAGGAGCGCCAGGCCTCCTCAACGCTGGTCTACCAGGTGCTGCCGTCGCGCTACGGCCAGGATCCGGCGCACATGCGCCGCTGCGAGGCGATCGAGATCGTGGTCGGCCAGGGCGCCAAGCCGGGCGGTGGGGGTATGCTCCTGGGCCAAAAAATCACCGAGCGCATCGCCGAAATGCGCACCCTGCCGGCGGGCATCGACCAGCGCAGCGCCTGCCGGCACCCCGACTGGACCGGCCCCGACGACCTCGAGATCAAGATCCGCGAGCTGCGCGAGATCACCGACTGGGAGAAGCCGATCTACGTCAAGGTCGGCTCGGCGCGGCCGAAATACGACGTCGCGCTGGCGGTCAAGGCGGGCGCCGACGTGGTCGTGCTCGACGGCATGCAGGGCGGCACCGGGGCGACCCAAGACGTCTTCATCGAGCACGCCGGCATTCCGACCTTGCCGGCGCTGCGCCAGGCCGTCGAAGCGCTGCAGGAGCTCGGCATGCACCGCAAGGTGCAGCTGGTGATCTCGGGCGGCATCCGCAGCGGCGCCGACGTCGCCAAGGCCTTGGCGATGGGCGCCGACGCGGTGTCGATCGGCACCGCCGCGCTGATCGCGCTCAACTGCAACCGCCCGCTCCACGTCGACGACTACCGCGCGCTCGGCACCGAGCCCGGCGCCTGCCACCACTGCCACACCGGGCGCTGTCCGGTCGGCATCACGACCCAGGACCCGGCGCTCGAGGCGCGCCTCGACGTCGCCGAGGGCGCGCGGCGCGTGCGCAACTACCTGACGACCCTGACCCTGGAGACCCAGACGTTGGCGCGGGCGTGCGGCAAGTCGCACGTCCTCAACCTGGAACCCGAGGATCTAGCCGCGCTGACCGTCGAAGCCGCCGCGATGGCCGGCGTGCCACTCGCCGGCACCGACTGGATTCCGGGACGCTGAGGGAAGGGATTTACCACAGAGGCACAGAGGGCACAGAGGACAGGCGCTATCACGCAACAAAACCAATCGTCATGCTCGCGCTAGGCGCGAGCATCCACGCCTGAGGACCGTGACGGATGATGCCGGACGTTCCGGATCGTCCTGATGTGACATGTCAACTCCCAAGGCGTGGATCCTCGCGCCTAGCGCGAGGATGACGGGTTGGTGATGCGGCCACACTTGCGATTCTTCTCTGTGTTCTCTGTGCCTCTGTGGTGAACAACTAGGACCGAACGACGGGCGCTGACGGCGGGGGTGAGGGATGGCGAAGGATCTGGCGAAGATCGCGCGCGACAAGAAAATCGCCTATTTCCTGATCAGCTTCGTCGATCTGTTCGGCGTGCTGCGCACCAAGCTGGTGCCGGCCGCGGCGATCGGTCCGATGCAGCGCGACGGCGCGACGTTCGCCGGCTTCGCGACCCACCTCGACCTGACACCGGCCGATCCCGACATGTTCGTGA
>JACQAI010000145.1 GCA_016195115.1 Pseudomonadota bacterium | reverse complement strand
GTCGTAGTTGTCCTTGTCGGCGTCGATGAAGGCGAAGTCGAACCCGCCGTCCTGACCGTCGCGGTGCAGCGCCGCGAGGGTGTCGAGCGCCGGCGCCAGACGCAGCTCGATCTTGTCCTCGACTCCGGCCTCCCGCCAATAACGCCGACCGACCGCGGTCCATTCGGCGATGACGTCGCAGCACACCAGGCGGCCGTCGGCGGGCAAAGCGAGCGCGACCGCGAGCGCGCTGTAGCCCGTGAAGGTGCCGATTTCGAGGGCGCGGCGGGCCCCCATCAGCCGCACCAGCAGGCCCATGGCCTGGGCCTGGTCGGGGCCGATCTGCATGCCGGCGCTGCGCATCGTCGCGCGCGTCTCCTCGCGCAACCGCTGCTGGACCGCGGTCTCGCGCGTGCCTTGGGCCAATAGGTATTCGTACAGATCGTCGTCGAGGCTGAGGCTGCGGCGCGCCATGAGGGATTCCCGAGGAGGGGGCGGGGCTGCTTGCCCGGGGGTCCGGTTCCAGTGTATTGCAGGCCCCGAGCCGGCCCTGGCAAGGGGCATCGGGTCCGCGCATGGCATGGACGCAGGGGATCAACGGGGCGTAGCGCAGTCTGGTAGCGCGCCTGCTTTGGGAGCAGGATGTCGGAGGTTCAAATCCTCTCGCCCCGACCATGCGCTGGGCCCGGTGAGGACGTGGAGTGGCACGCGATGGCGCAAGTGGTGCGCATCTATCAGCCGCCGAAGACCGCGATGCAGTCGGGGACGGCCAACACCGACAAGTGGGTGCTCGAGTTCGAGCCCGCGGCGGCGCGCGAGGTCGAGCCCCTGATGGGCTGGATCAGCGGCCGCGACACGCGTCGTCAGGTCAAGCTGCGCTTCGACTCGCGCGAGGAGGCGCTCGCCTACGCCGCGCGCAACGGCTACCAGGCCGAGCTCGAGCAGCCACACGCCAGAAAATTCAAACCGAAGAGCTACGCCGACAATTTCCGTCCCGACCGCCTGCGCGGTTGAGGCCGACCGGCGAGCGCCCATAGCTCAGATGGATAGAGCAGCTGCCTTCTAAGCAGCAGGTCACTGGTTCGAGTCCAGTTGGGCGCGCCACCCGACGCTAAAGCTCCGGCTGGCAGGCCATCGCGCTACGCGGCGCGCAGATCGGCGAGAACCTTGTTGACTTCGGTCTCCAGGCGATCGCCTTGCTCCGCCAGACCGGCGGCAGCGGTATGAACCTCGGCGGCAGCCGATCCGGTCTGGCTGGCAGCGTGACTGACCCCGCCGATGTTCGAAGAGACCTCCGTCGTGCCGGCCGAGGCCCGCTGGACGTTGCGCGCGATCTCGGCGGTAGCGGCCCCTTGCTCCTCGACCGCCGCCGCGATGGTCGTCGCGATCTCGTTGACCCGCGTGACCGTCGCCGAAACGCCTTGGATCGCCGTGACAGCACCGTCAGTCGCCGCCTGGATCGCGACGACCTGAGCGGAGATGTCTTCGGTGGCTTTGGCCGTTTGCGCCGCCAGGTTCTTGACCTCCGACGCCACCACCGCAAAACCCTTGCCGGCTTCGCCGGCGCGCGCGGCTTCGATCGTCGCGTTGAGCGCCAAGAGGTTGGTTTGCGAGGCGATGTCGTTGATCAGCTTGATGACGTCGCCGATCTTGTGCGCCGTCGCGGCGAGACTTTGCATCTGCGCGTCGGCGCGGCTGGTCTGATCGACCGCTTGCCCGGTGATGCGCGACGACTCCGCCACTTGACGGCCGATTTCCACGATCGAGCCCGACAATTCCTCGGCTGCCGATGCCACGGTTTGGACGTTGGTTGAGGCTTGCTCGGCGGCGGCCGCGACCGCGGTAGCCTGGCGCGTCGTCTCCCCGGCGGTGGTTGACATCGACTGGGAGAGCGATTGCAGCGTGTCGGCGGCCCCCGACACGGCCTCGACGATCTTCTTGACGCTGGCCTCAAGGCCGTTGGCGAGGTCCGCCGTCGCCGTCTTCCTGTCGGTTTCAGCCCGTCGTTTCGCCGCTTCGTTTTCGGCTTGCAGGGCGTCTATTTCGACGGCGGCTTTGCGGAACACCTCGACCGATGCGGCCATCTCGCCAACCTCGTCCTTTCGATCGAGGCCCGGGACGGTACTCGTCTTGTCGCCGCTCGCGAGCCGCTGCATCGCGGCGGCAATGGTCCGCAGGACGCGGATTGCGCCTCGCGACACGAAGACGCTGATCAGCGCCAGAAGCACGCCGACCCCCGCGATGGCAGCCAGGATCCTCGAGGTCATCTTGCCGCCTTGCTCGAGTTGAGCCTCGATCACATTGTCGATTTCGAGCACGCCGCGGAGGTCGCCGACCTTCCAATCGCGCTTGGGGGAGTCCGCGCGGCCGTTGTGACACCCGACGCAGGACTCATTCGCCATCGTATCGCCGATTGCGACCCGCACGGTGTCCCGGCCGTCAAGCATCATGCGTTGGGTGAAGACCGTCGCTGGATCTCGGGACAGCGCGCTCCAAGCGGCCTTGCCGAAATCATCGAGCTGACGATCCGCCCGGTTGGGAAACGGGAGGGGGCTGTAAAGCTTGATGAGGGTGCCCTGCTGCTTAAGCAGCTCGCTGAGGTCGAGGATCATCGTTGCGGGAAGCGGGATCCGGTCGTTCTTGCCGCGGTGGTCGAAATCCGGCTTGAGGATCCCGTGCTTGACGACCTTGCCGGCGACGTTTTCGGTGTAGTAGGCGCGCAAGGTCTTGAGCTGCGCCGCGGTTTGGCGGGCCGATTGGATCGCGTCGTTGACGGCGTTGTCCGCGACGTACGAGGGCAGAGCAAGCCAGGCGATAAAGACGGCGCCGATGGTGACCAGCGGAACCGGTAGGATCAGTCGCCAAGCTATGCTTTGACGCATCCTAGTCTCCCGTGCGCGCTATTCGACGAGATTGTTACGTATTTGGCTTAAGAGAAGCTGAAAGATACTGAAGCTCGTTCAGCATCGGCAGTTGTGATCTTGTCCAGTTGGCCAACCGTCGTGTGTCGCGGCTAACGAACGCCAATTCGTCCGTTGCAGCTGACCGGCGCGGCAAGTATCCGCCGCGGTTCACGCGGCAAGCTCACGTCGTGCCGAGCAGTCGGCGAGCTCGAACGCGTGAGAGCTCGCTTCGACGAACGGCCGCCGGGGAATGCCGGTCGGGGTTGGAGGAGCGGGCGTAGGGTGCTATCAGGACCACCGGGCTCGCTCGACGGCGGCGGTGGCGTCGCTATGCGGCGCGAGGCACCGGCCGAGCGCGAAAGTGTGCACCGACGATGTGCTCGGCGATGTCGCAAAGCTCGGCCCATCGGCCGGAGCGCAGGGAGGACGACATGGCCAACATCACGCTGCTCGACATCGAGGCCCTGCGCCAGACCAAGCTTCGGCCCTATATCGACCAGTGCCTCGATCACCGCGCGCCGGATCCGGGGTTCCACGCCGTGATGGGCCACAATCTCGACTTGGCGGAGGCCATGTTCGTGGCCTGGAGCACGGTCTTCAACACCGGCCGGATCGACCACACGCTCAAGGAGATCATCCGCGTCATGCTGTCGCGCATGGCGCATTGCAGCTATTGAGGCAACGTCCGGTCCGCTTCGGCGAAGCGGCAGGGTCTCGACGAAGGGCGGTTGGACGACGGCATCGAGCGCTACGCCGACAGCCCGAATTTCTCGACGGCCGAAAAACTCGCGCTGCGCTACGCCGAGCTGATGGCGACCGGCCCCGACGCGATCGACGCGGCGTTCTACGACAGCCTGCGCCAACACTATTCGGAGGCGGAGATCGTCGAGCTCGGTGCCTTCATCGGCTTCAACATCGGCTATCACACCTTCTTCGGCACCTTGCAGTTCTTCCCGATGTTCGCGCCCGACGGCCGCTTGGTCAGCCAGGAGGAGTCGGCGCGCCTCTACGGCAGCGAGCCAGTGTCGCTGGGCAGCGGTAAGGCCGGCTGATGTCGCACATCGCGCCGGTGCCGCTCGACGACATCGCCGACCCAGAGCTGCGCGCGCTGATCGCCGAAGGCGAGGCGTTGGGTGTGCCCGACGCGCTGTTCCCGCGCGTGCTCGCGCACGTGCCGAGCTACGCCAAGGTGCTGATGCGCGCGCTCTTGATGTCGCATGCCGGCGGCAATGTCGACCATAGGCTGAAGGAGCTCATCCGGATCCAGCTCGCGCGCTTCGCCGGCGACGGCTATTTCGCGGCGCTGCGTTCGGCGGTGGCGCGCCGCGCCGGCCTTACCGAGGCCGAGGTCGAGGCTGCCTGCGGCCACTACGAGGATGCCCCGTATTTCACGGCGGCGGAAAAATGCGCGCTGCGCTACGCCGACCGCATGTATCGCTATCCCGACAGCATCAACGCGAAGTTCTACGCCGAGCTCAAGCGTCATTTCACCGAGCCCCAGATCATGGAGCTCGGCGCCTTCATCGCCTTCCACTACGGCATGCAGGCGTTCATGCGCACGCTCCGCGCGAGCCCGCTGGCTAAGGGCTGACGCGGCGACCCGCGCTCGCTACAATCGGCGCTGCGAGGCGGGGGGGCCACGCGCACGCGGGACGGAGGGGAGAGCATGACGGACGCAGCCCGCGCCCTGGGAGCGGCGCTCCTGCTGGCCGCGATGCTGACGCCGGCGCAGGCGGCCGATCCGATCAGGATCGGCGTGATCTATCCGTTGTCCGGCAACGCGGCGAGCGCCGGCGCCTCGGCCAAGGATGCGGTCGAGCTCGGGGTCGAGCTGATCAACAACGTCCACGCTGAGCTCAAGGGCATGCCGCTGTCGGGCAGCCTCGGGCTGCCGCGCCTGAACAGCGCCAAGATCGAGCTGGTCAGCGCCGACCACCAGGGCAATCCCTCGGTCGGGCAGAGCCAGACCCTGCGCCTGATCACCCAGGAGAAGGTCGTCGCGATGCTCGGCGCCTATCACTCCTCGGTCGCCGTGACCGCGACCGCGGTCGCCGAGCGGCAGGGCATCCCGTTCCTGGTCGCCGACTCGGTCGCGCTCAACATCACTGGGCGCGGCTTCAAGTGGATCTTCCGCACCGGCCCGATCGCGTCGGACTTCGCGATCGCCTACACCCAGTTCCTCAGCCAGATGAAGCAGTCGGGCAAGAAGATCGACTCGGTCATGATCGTCAACGAGAACACCGAGTACGGCACCTCGGTCGCCGGCAGCATCATCGAGACCGCCAAAAAGGCCGGCCTCAACATCGCGGGGCAGATCCCCTACAACGCCAACAGCGCCGATGTCTCGGCCCAAGTCCTGCAGCTGAAGGACAAGCGGCCCGACGTCGTGATCTTCATCAGCTACACGTCCGACACCATCCTCTATTTCAAGACCATGAAGAGCCTCGACTACATGCCGCCGATGATCATCGGCGACGACGCCGGGTTTTCCGATCCCGCCTTCATCCCGTCGGTCGGCGAGCTCGCCCAGGCGGTGATGAACCGAAGCGCCTGGGATATCGGCAAGCCGGGCAGCAACACCCACCGTATCAACGAGCTGTTCAAGGCCAAGACCGGGCGCGACCTCGACGACACCAGCGCGCGCTGGATGCAGGGCTTCCTGGTGCTGTGCGAGGCGATCAACCGGGCGGGCTCGACCGACCCGGCCAAGATCCAGCAGGCGTTGCAGCGCACCGACCTCAGGCCCGAGCAGCTGATGATCGGCTATCGCGGCGTGCGCTTCGACGACACCGGCCAGAACGTCGAGGCGGCGACCTACCTCACCCAGCTGCACGGCACGGAGTACAAGGCGGTATGGCCCCAGCAGCGCGCCACCGCGCCGCTGAAGTGGCCGATGACCGGCTGGAAGAACTAGCGCGGCAGGGGGCGTAGCCCCCGCGAGCGCGACGAAACACTTTTGACGGCGCTCGCGGGGCTTACGCCCCTGCCGCGCCAGCTAGCCTGGATTTCTCACCGGGCGCATGGATTGACGCTTCCTCGCCGACATCCGCGCCGCGGCGTAGCGGTGACCGTCAATCCCTCCCCCGCGCGTAGCGTAGGGGAGGGATTCTAGAGGCTAGCCTGGATTTCTCACCGGGCGCATGGATTGAGATCGGATCATCGGGCTGACCGATGGTTTGCCGCTCGGCGAGTGGTCGGTGCGGGACGTGCTCGCATGACGAGTCTCGGCGGGCGGTTTGGGGCCGAGCCGCCTGGGCAGCCGGGCCAGGGACGCGGTCAGCTGTGCACTGTCTGGTTCGTCAGCGCGCGGCTTGCGCAAGTAAGGCGTGGGCTGCGCCGAACTCGCGCTGGTAGGGGCACGCCGAGGCCATCGCGATCTTGATCCGGCGCACGGAGATGCGGACCAGCGCGCCGATCTTGAGCAGCTTGAGCCGAATGGTGCCGCAGCTCGCCGCGGCGAGCCGGGTGCCCTGGAGCGCCAGGCGGCGCAGCGCACAGACCAGCACATAGGCCAGCGAGGCGAACCACAGGCGCAGCTGGTTGGCGCGCATGGTGTGGCTCGAGGTGCGGTCGGCAAACAGGTCGAGCTGGCATTCCTTGATGCGGTTCTCCATGTCGCCGCGCGCGCAGTAGATCGCCTCGTAGAGGTGGCGGCCATCGACCTCGGCCAGCGCCAGCGAGCTGACGATGAAGCGGGGGTTGTCGTCGCCGTGGGTCCATTCGGCCTTGGCGATCACCCGGCGCGAGCGCGTCCAGCTGTCCAGCGTGGCGTAGCGCAGCTCCTTGAAGCGGCGCGCCGGCTGACCCGTGCGCTCGCCCTCGGCGCGCGCCTCGGCAAGCTCGGCTTGGATCTCGCGCGTCAGCCGCCCATTGCGCGCCAGGCCGAACACGTAATCGACCCCATGGGCTTCGCACCACGCCATCAGCCCATCACGCGCAAACCCCGAATCGGCGCGCAGCACGATCTGCGTGTCCGGCCAGCGCTCGCGGATCTGCGCCACCACCCGCGCGACCTCCTCGAGCGCACCGGCCGCCCCATCGATGTTCGACGGGCGCAGCTTCGCGACCAGCAGATGGTCGCCGCAGAAGATGTACAGCGGCAGATAGCAGTAGTGGCCATAGTAGCCGTGGAAGAACCGACCCTCCTGCTCGCCGTGCAGCGGATCGTCGGTGGCGTCCAGGTCGAGGATGATCTGCTCGGGCGGGCCCTGATGCGCCTCCAGGAACAGATCGACCAGCAGCCGCTCGATCGCCGGCCCGTCATAGCTGATCTTGTGATAGCGCGTCGCCTCCGCCCGGCTCAGCTCCAGCCGGTTCAGCGTGCTCTTGCCCGCCACTGGCGCGCAGTCCGCCCGGCTCGCCTCCAGCTTGCCCGCCAACACCGCCATGATCGGGTCGTGCCGCAGTTCGTCGTGATCGTTCAGGTCCTCGTAACCCAGTGCGATCCCGACCACCCGCTGCATCACCAACGTCGACACCGCGTGCTCGATCCGCGCCGCCGACCGCCCGTCCGTGAAGCACCGGGCAAATCGATCAACCAGCTTGATCGTCCGATCGACCTGACCCAGCAGCAGCGCCCCGCTGTCCGACGACATCCGGCCACCGTCAAAACCGGCGATCACCTGCCGACCGTCGACGCGTGCAAACGCGTACTGCTCCAGGTTACACTCTGTCGGCATCGAGGCGCTCCTTGGACTGCAGAGAAGTTGTTGCTGCACAACTACTTTCTCAGAGTCCGCGCCTCGATGCACTCCTCAGTGTGAGATATCCGGGCTAGTCCAGCCCCTTCAGCTCCGGTAGCGGCAGCGCCTTGCCGGCTTCGACGTCGCGCACGGCGACCGGAGGAAAACCGACCGCGACGTCGGCGCTGGCGCGCCAGGCCTCGACGATCAGGTCGCGCAGCTCGGCGGCCGCGGCGGCCAGCCGCTCGGTGGCGAAGGCCTTGCCGGCGGCCGCGTCGCCCCTGAAGCCGCCGGCCTTTTCGAGCGCGTATCCTGGGAGTAGCCGGCGGGGTTGGCGAACGGTCCCCAGCCGTTGTAGTGCACCGACACGTGCATCGGCTGGCTGGCGTCGCCGATGAAGTGGCTCCAGTGTCCGAGGTCGCGCACGATCAGGAGCTCACGCAGCTGGCGGTCGCGCGCGAACCAGGCGCGGTCTTCGGCGCTGGCGCCGGCCCGCTCGCCGATCGCGGCGACGCGCCAATAGCCGAAATCCTTGCGCAGCTGCTGCCAGCCGTCGACGATCGAGTAGGGCAGATAGCCGTGCT
Organism: Pseudomonadota bacterium; assembly: GCA_016195115.1. Taxonomy (GTDB): domain Bacteria; phylum Pseudomonadota; class Alphaproteobacteria; order Elsterales; family Elsteraceae; genus JACQAI01. The sequence goes on along the minus strand of JACQAI010000145.1, from coordinate 2,547 downwards.
CGTATTGGTCGGTGCCGTGCTGGCGCAAGGCGCTGTCGTAGGCTTGTCGGGTTTCCGGCAGCGCCATCAGGCGCGGCCCGCCGGCGACCAGGAAATCGTCGCCGATGTTGATGTAGTGCCCTGGGTCGCGCTCGCGGTCGTGGATGACGCCCGAGCCCTTCGATCGGTCGGGCTCGCGGCCGAGCTCGCCGATCTGCCACGCGACGTCGGGGGCGCGCAGGAACGCCGGGATCTCGTCCGGCAGGCTCGCCGCCGCCACACTGCTGACCAGCCGGTGACCGGTCGCGCCCCAAGCAAGCGCGTGCCGGGGCAGTGTCGCCCCCAGAAGCGCGAGCGCGACCACAACGGATCGGATCGGCATCGACATCGGGCCTCCTACGCCAGCTTGTAGACGCGCCTTGCGTTGTCGCGCAGCAGCTTCCGTTTGGCCGCCGGCTTGAGGCCGAGGGCGTCGATCTCCCGGCGGGTGCGGGCGAAATCGAGCACCGGGAAGTCGGTGCCGAACAGCACCTTGTCCTGGCCGTAGCTGTCGGCGTAGCGCACGACGCTCTCGGGCCAGTAGCGCGGGCTGTGGGCGTCGAGGCCGATGAACACGTTGGGGTGCTTCCAGGCCATTGCGATCATCTCGTCGTGCCACGGGATGCCGACGTGGATGCCGATCAGCTTGAGCTCGGGGAAATCGCACGCCACGGCGTCGAGCGCGATCGGCTGGCCGACCGAGCGGCAGCGATAGTCGGGGGCGTAGATCAAGGATTGTCCGACCTGCAATTGGATCGGCACGTCGAGCTCGACGCACTTGGCGTAGAACGGATACCAGCGCGCATGGTCGGGCGCGAGCTCGAACCAGTGCGGATAGGCGTGCGCGCCGATGAAGCCGAGCTGCTTGACCGCGTGCTCGAGCGCGCGCACGCCGGCCATGCCCTCGGTTGGATCGATGCCGGCGATCCCGGAGAAACGGTCGGGGTGCGCCGCCACCGCATCGGCGACGAGCTGGTACGGCAGGTGGTAGGTCGCGGGATGGCCGAGCCGGCCCGACTTGGGCGCGATCAGGAAGGCGCGCTCGATGCCCGCCGCGTCGAGCCGCGCCAGCATGGCGTCGAGCTCCAGCGGCTGGGCGAGCGCCGGATCGGCGCCCACCTTGCCTTGGAAGAACCCGGTGCGCCAAGCTGGCCGGTGACGCAGCGCCGCCTCGGTCCAGATGTTCGCGACCGCGTCGATCGCCCGCACGTCGTCGTCTGGCTGCATGGAGCTGCCCCGGTGAATCTCGCCGCCTATCTTGCCTATCACGCGCTGGGGCGGCCCCGCCATCCTGCGATCGTCGATGCCGGCCGCACGATCAGCCATGGCGAGCTCGACCTGATGGTCCGGCGCGCCGCCGCCTGGCTGCGCAGCCAGGGCGTCGCCCCGGGCGACCGGGTCGGCGTCCGGCTTTCCGACAGCGCCGAGCATCTCATCCACCTGCTGGCGCTGGCGCGCCTGGGCGCCATCGCGCTGCCGCTCGACTGGCGCTGGACCCGCGCCGAGGTCGAGCGCGTCGCCCGGCGCTTCGTCCCCAAGCTCGTCCTGGATGAGCCCGACGCCAACCTGCTGAGCGACGTCCTGCAGGTCACGCCGGGCGCGCGCTGGACGACCGTCGAGCCCGACGCGCAGCCGCCTCACGGCGGTGCGGACACGCCCTTGCTGGTCTCCCTGTCGTCTGGAACCACGGGCGAGCCGCGCGGCCCGACCGTCACGCACGGCGAGATGCTGGCGCGCTTCATGACCCAGTTCGTCACCCTGACCTTCAATGGCGATGACACATACCTGTGCGCGACGCCGCTCTATTTCGGCGCCGGCCGCTCTTTCTGCCTGTCGCACTTGATCGCCGGCGCCACCGTCTGCCTGCTGCCGCCGCCGTTCGAAGCCGACGACCTGCTTGCCGCGGTGCGGCGCTGGCAGCCGACAACCATGTTTCTGGTGCCGACGCTGCTGCGCCGGCTGCTGCCGCTCGCCGATGCCGACGGCCAAGCGCCGCTGTTGCCGAGCGTGCGTGCGTTGGTGTCGAGCGGCTCGGCGACGCATGCCGAGGAGCGCGCCGCGATCCTGATGCGGCTGACGCCCAACTTGTTCGACTACTACGCCTCGACCGAGGGCGGCGGCATCTCGGTGCTGGCCCCGGCGGACCAGTTGAGCCACGCCGGCACGGTCGGCCGCCCGGCCTTCGCGGTCGCGGTCGAGGTGGTCGACGCCGACGATCGCGCGGTCGCCGCGGGCACCGTCGGCCGGCTGCGCTACCGCGGCCCGGGAGTCGCCGCCGATGCCGGCGACGGCACGCGCCGCCCGGGCGGCTGGTTCTATCCCGGCGATCTGGCGGCGATCGACGGCGACGGCTTCGTCACGCTCAAGGGTCGCGCCGCCGACGTGATCATCCGCGGCGGCGTCAACATCTTCCCGGCCGAGATCGAGCAGGTGCTGCTCGCGCACCCGGGCGTGCGCGAGGCCGCGGTGGTCGGCCAGCGCTCGCGCGAGCGCGGCGAGGAGATCGCCGCGTTCGTGGTCGCCGGCAAC